>JAYTHT010000331.1:0-4327 GCA_043732365.1 Novosphingobium sp.
GATCCAGTGGACGGTGTAGCGCCCCAACCAATCCCTATCGGAGAGCTTGCTAGATGAACGCGTCGTCATTCGATTTCGATCTGGGCGCACTGACAGTAACCTTCGTGTGTCTGGCGACTGCATTTGTACTTGGGACTGCGATCGGCCTGGAACGCCAGTGGCGCCAGCGGACTGCCGGGCTCAGGACCAACGTGCTTGTGGCCGTGGGCGCTGCGGCGTTTGTGGACCTTGGGCTGCGCACGGCCGGGGCGGACGGCGGCGTCCGGGTGATCTCCTATGTCGTATCGGGCATTGGCTTCCTTGGCGCTGGCGTGATCATGAAGGAGGGCACACAGGTTCGCGGGCTCAATACAGCGGCTACGCTGTGGGCCTGCGCTGCGGTTGGCTGTTTTGCAGGCGGACGAAAGCTTGCCGAAGCAGCACTCGTCGCGGCCTTCGTCCTTGCGGGCAACACATTGCTGCGACCACTTGTCGAGTTCATCAACCGCCGGCCGATTTCGCCGGGCGATACCGAAGCGCTTTACCGGGTTCACCTCATCTGTGCCCCCGAGATGGTATCCCACGCCCGCGACCATCTGTTCGAGGAGCTAGAGCGCCTGCATTACCCGATCCGCGAAATCGAGATGCTGTCCGAGGGCGACACGTCAGTTGAACTCGCGGCCGTGCTGGTGCCGACCAGCGCAAATCCTGTCGATCTTGAGGCTATCGTCGATCATCTTGCCCGCCATGACGGCGTTATCAGCGCGACGTGGACGGTCAGCACCACGAACTGAAGTCAGCCAACGACCTGGGTGTAAATCGCGCCCAGTTCGGCGGCATTCGTTGCCCAACTGAACCGTGCGGCAGCGGCGGCGACTTCGCTTTGCGGCGTCTTGGCGTCCAGCACTTTGCGCAACGCCGCGGCAATGGCTGCGGGTTCGCGTTCGACGACATAGCCGGAGGTCGTGCTGTTGACGACTTCGCGCGCGCCCCCGACATCGGAAATGACGATCGGGGCCCCGCAGGCAAGCGCTTCAATCCAGGCGTTGGCAAGCCCTTCGCGTTCTGACGGGAGGACCATGGCGTCGGCCGCGCTTAACAGCAGTGGCAAATCGTCGTGGCCCAGATTGCCCGCAAAGCGCACGCGGTCCCCTAATCCTGCGTCTGCTACCGCTCGGCGCAAGTGTGCTTCGTCGGGACCGCCGCCGGCCAGGATCAGCGTGACGTCGCGGGGCATCAAAGTCATCGCGCCAATCGCGAGAACCTGGCCTTTGATCGGGATCAGATTGCCGACGCAGGCCACGATCTGCGCATTTTCAGGCAGGGCGAGCGCGGACAGGCGGCTCGCCAGAAGTTTGCGCGCCGCATCACGTGGGCGCGGCCAGAACCGGGCGTGGTCGAGCCCGGTATAATGCACCCGGATGCGTTCGGCAGGTAGGCCCAGCGCGACCATGTCGCGGCCCAGGGCCTGTGATACTGTCAACAGCACCCGCGCCTGGGCGGCGGCGGCGCGGATTTGCCTCAGCGCGGCGGGCACCGTGCCCCAGTGGAGGATATCGCCGCCGCGTGCCTTGATCGCCAGCGGCAGGTTCAGCGCACGAGCGATCTGCGCCGCCGCGGGTCCGTCGGGATAAAAGAACTGCGCATCGACCATGTCGAACGGGTGTGCCGCATGCAGCTTGCGCGCCAGCGGTAGCACCGCATGGGCGACCAGCGCGGGGTTGAACCGCCCCGACAGCCCGGGGATCAATGCAAAGCGCGGATGATGCACTGTCACCACGCCAGCTTCACCCACGCCGGTTTCACCCAGCCAGGTTTCATACGCCGGTATCGTGCGCAAGGAGGCGTACTTTGCCGGGCACATCCATTGCGGCAGAAACGGCGGCAATCCGATCGGATTGATCACCGTGACGTCCCAATCTCCTTGCCGGGCGAGCGTTTCCAGCTGCGTTTGGACGAACCGGCCAAAGCCGGGGCGGGGCGCCGCCGGGTACAGCGTGGACAGCGACAGGAGGCGCAACCGGGTCAGAGCCGGCGAACCAGCATTTCCGCAACGGCCAACCAATTGGGCCGGTCGATCACCACCTGGCGTTGGCCGATACCGGGCGGCAGTATCGCGATCCGTTCGCCATCGCGATCGATCATCCGGCCAAACGCAAAGCGGCCACCGGGACGCGGGGCCAGCACATCGCGGTTGAGCGCGCGGGGGAAATGGTCGGGGCCGACCTGGCGCAGCCAGATCTGATCCCCGGTGCGGTATTCGCCCGCGCTGGCTTCGACAGAGACGACCACCAGCGCGGCTTCACCGCCAGGAACGACAGGGAAAATCGCCTCGACCTGGCGCGCCATGGCTTCGACGCCGTTGATGCCCAGCCGCGCGATAACCGATGGCGCCGTGCTGCTTTCGGCTTTGACCAGGGCCTGCGGATCGATTTCGAGCGCGCCGGCGATGCGGTTCATCCAGGTCAGGGACAGCGATCGCATGCCCGTTTCCAGCCGCCCGATTGTTTGCGCGGTGGTCGGCGGGTCGCACCGGGCGGCCACATCGGCAAGGGTCAGACCTTTTTGCCTGCGAATATCGCGGATGCGGTTGATCATTGTTTGCTCTCAGATTGCGGGGCGGCCCGCGGCACAATCATTCCACCAATATCGATGACGTAGCAAGTGCGCGCCACATTCCTTGTCGGGATCAGCTTTAAGTCGCAAGCGTTGCCAGTGTATGAACTGCGTTACGTCTCGACCAGTTCCGCCAGTTCCAGCCAACGCAGCTCTGCCGCTTCTTTTTCCGCGCGCAAAGCGTCAAGATCGGCAGTCAGTTTCGCAAATCGGACAGGGTCGCGCGCATACAGTGCGGGATCGGCCAGGTCTGTCTCTCCTTTGGCGACAGTCGCATCGATGGCCTCGATCCGTTTGGGCAGCAAATCGTAATCGCGCTGATCCTTGTACGTCAGCTTGGTTTTGCGTACGAGCGGAGGCGCAGGGGCGATCGCTGCGGCGGTGATGCCGGATTTCGCGACTGGGCGCCCCGATTGCCGCTCCTTGCGCATCTTGTCCCAGTCGGCATATCCGCCTGCCACCACATCGACCCGGCCCGATCCATCGAGCCCGAGTGTGATCGTGACCGTGCGATCGAGAAAATCGCGATCATGGCTGACAATCAGCACCGTGCCGTCGTAATCGCCGATTACGTCCTGCAACAAATCCAGCGTTTCCAGATCGAGATCATTGGTTGGCTCATCCAGCACGAGCAAGTTCGACTTGCGCGCAAATTCGCGCGCAAGCAGCAGGCGCGACCGCTCGCCACCCGACAGCGTGCCGACGCGCGCCTCGACCAGGCCCGGATCGAACAGGAAATCCTTGAGATAGCCCTGGATATGCTTGCGCACCCCGCGCACGTCGATCCAGTCGCCACCTTCGGCCAGCACGTCGCGGATGCGCTTTTCGGGCGCCATCAGGCTGCGCTGTTGATCGATCAGCACAGTTTCAAGCGTTTGGGCCAGTGTGATTTTACCGCTATCGGGTGCAAGCTCGCCGGTCAGCAGTTTCAGCAATGTCGTCTTGCCCGCACCGTTTGATCCGACCACGCCGATGCGATCACCGCGCGTGATGCGCAAAGTGAAATCCTTGATGATCGGGCGGTCCCCGTATTTTTTGTTCACAGCATCGGCGACGATCACCGCTTTGCTTTTGGCGTCATCGGTGCCCAGCGCCAGCTTGGCGGTGCCTTGCGGGGTAAGCATCGCGGCTCGTTGCGCGCGCATTTCGCCCAATTTGGCCAGTCGTCCCTGGTTGCGTTTGCGCCGTGCGGTTACCCCGCGCAACAGCCAGTGCGCCTCCAGCTTCAGCTTGGCATCCAGCTTTTCGGCGGAGCGCGCCTCTTCCGCATAGATGGTTTCCATCCACGCTTCATAGCCGCCAAACCCGACATCCTTGCGCCGCAGGCTGCCCCGGTCGAGCCACCAGGTCGCGCGAGTCAGGCGTTCCAGAAAGGTCCGATCGTGGCTGATCACGACGAATGCGCCGTTGTAGCGCTGCAACCAGTTCTCCAGCCATTCGATCGCGGACAGATCGAGGTGGTTGGTCGGCTCGTCCAGCAACAGCAGGTCCGGCTCGCTCGCCAGCGCGCGCGCCAAAGCGGCGCGGCGGCGTTCGCCGCCCGATGCGCTTTCGGCATTGCGCGACATGTCGATGCCCAATTGGTCGGCGATGGCCTCGACATCATGGCGCGCCGGGGCATCGTCGCCGTGGAGCGCGAAATCCATCAACGTGTCAAACCCTGTAAAGAACGGGTCCTGTTCCAGCGTGACGATGCGTGTGCCAGGTTGCACCGACCGTTTACCACGATCGG
>JAYTHT010000332.1:0-4315 GCA_043732365.1 Novosphingobium sp.
GGAATATTGTCGTGTTTTTTCCACGGATTTTCTAGCGACTTGTGGCGCAGTTTGCGCAAGCCCAGCGCGATGCGGCGGCGGGTTGACTGCGGGTGGATCACTTCGTCGATAAATCCCTTTGACGCCGCAACAAACGGATTGGCAAAGCGGTCTTCGTATTCCTTGGTCTTTTGCGCGATGCCCGCCGCGTCCAGCCCGCGAAAGATGATTTCCACCGCGCCCTTGGCCCCCATCACCGCGATTTCGGCGGTCGGCCAGGCATAGTTGAGATCGCCGCGCAGATGCTTTGACGCCATCACGTCGTACGCGCCGCCATAGGCCTTGCGCGTGATCACGGTGATCTTTGGCACGGTCGCTTCGGCATAGGCAAACAACAGCTTCGCGCCGTGCTTGATAATGCCGTTGTGTTCCTGCGCGGTGCCCGGCAGGAAACCTGGGACATCGACAAAGGTGATGATCGGGATTTCGAACGCATCGCAAAACCGTACGAACCGCGCGGCTTTTTTCGACGAATTGATATCGAGCACGCCCGCCAGCACCAGCGGCTGGTTGGCGACAACGCCGACGGTGCGCCCCTCGATCCGGCCAAAACCGCAAATCACATTGCCCGCATGTTTGGGCTGAACCTGAAAGAAATCGCCCTCGTCAATCACTTTGCGGATGACTTCTGTCATATCATACGGCGTCGCCGCCGACGCGGGGATCACGGTATCCAGGCTCTCGTCCAGCCGATCCCACGGATCGCTGTTGGGCCGCACCGGCACCCCGGTCTGGTTGGTCAGCGGCAGGAAATCAAAGAACTCACGCACTGCCAGCAACGCATCGATGTCGTTTTCGCAGGCCAGATCGGCGACCGAAGTCTTGGTCGTATGCGTGATCGCGCCGCCCAGTTCCTCTTGCGTGACGATCTCGTTGGTCACCGTCCTGACCACATCTGGCCCGGTGACGAACATATAACTGCTGTCCTTCACCATGAAGATAAAATCGGTCATTGCGGGTGAATAGACCGCGCCGCCCGCGCATGGCCCCATGATCAGCGACAATTGCGGAACCACGCCCGAGGCCAGCACATTGCGCTGAAAGATTTCGGCATAACCGCCCAGGCTGGCCACGCCCTCCTGAATGCGCGCGCCGCCCGAATCGTTGATGCCGATCACTGGCGCGCCGACTTTCATCGCGGTGTCCATGATCTTGCAGATCTTCATCGCGTGGCGTTCGGATACCGCGCCGCCAAACACCGTGAAATCCTGCGAAAACACAAACACCAGCCGGCCGTTGATCGTGCCCGACCCGGTGACCACGCCGTCGCCGGGAATGACCGTATCGGGCATGCCGAAATCGACGCAGTTGTGTTCGACATAAGCGTCGACTTCTTCAAAGCTGTCTTCATCGAGCAGGATCGCGACCCGTTCGCGCGCGGTCAGCTTGCCCTTGGCATGTTGGGCGTCGATGCGGCGCTGACCGCCGCCCAGATGTGCCGCCTCACGGCGCTTTTCCATTTCGGCAATGTTTGCGGACATGCTTGCTGGACTGCCTTTTACGCTGGAAATACGATTTAATGTCGCTTGGCGCATTGCCTGTCGCGTGTCCAATGTTAATCTGCGAAGTTGTAAACCTGTACTTTGCAAAGAGAAGGCCGGGCTTTGCAAACAAAAGGACATTGTCTTGACCACGCGCCAACGCCTGTTTGCCGGTAAGCCCCTGCGCGCGCTGCGTCAGCGCCGCGGGCTGCGCCAGGCCGAAATGGCCGGCGTGCTGGGGATCAGCGCGTCGTATTTGTCGCAACTGGAAAACGATGAACGCCATCTGACCCCGACCTTGACCGATGGGCTGCGCGCGGCATTTCCACTGGATTGGGCCGACCTGGCGCCAGCGGATGGCGATGCATTGGTCCGCGCGCTGCAACACGCAGTGGCCGATCCGCAATTGGCGGGCGATCTGTCGGGCGAAGTCCCGGGGGAAATGATCGAACGGCTGGCGCGGCAGTTTCCCGCATTTGCCGGAAAATTCGTGCAATTGCATACGCTTTATGCCCAGACGCGGGTGCGACTGGACATGCTGGACGAAACGATTGGCACCAGCATGGCCGCAGGCGGGCGCTTGCCGTGGGAGGAAGTGCGCGACTGGTTTCACAATGCCAACAATTACGTCGATCCCCTCGATCGCGCGGCCGAAGCACTGGCGGCGCAGATCGCGGGCGATGATTTGTCTCCCCGCGTGCAATCGATGCAGGCGTGGTTGCGCAACACCGGCGTCAGCATCGCGTGGAACAGCGGCGGGCCGATGCGCCGATTTGACAAAGCGCGGCGCCATCTCGAACTCGATTCAAACCAGCCGATCGAAAGTGGACGGTTTCAACTGGCCTATCAAGTGGCGGCGCTCGCGCTGTCGGGGCCGATTGCCGACATTGTTGCGGCGGCCTCGCTGCAAAGCGTGGCGGCGCGCCAGTTGCTGACCATCGGGCTGGGCAATTATGCGGCGGGTTCGCTGCTGATGCCGTATGAACGGTTCCGCACCGCCGCGCGCGAATTACGCCACGATATCGACCGGTTGCGGCTGTTGTTCCACACCAGTTTCGAACAATGCTGCCACCGCTTGTCCACGCTGCAACGCCCGCGCGCGCGCGGCATTCCGGTATTTTTCTGCCGGGTCGACATGGCGGGCAATATTACCAAGCGCCATTCGGCCACGCGCCTGCAATTCGGCCGGTTTGGCGGCGCTTGCCCGCTGTGGATCGTGCACGAGGCGGTCGCGATCCCCGATCGCATCCATGTCCAACTGGCCCAAATGCCCGACGGCATCCGCTATGTTTCGGTCGCCAAGGGCCTCGTCAAACCGTCGGCCAGTTATTACCGGCCGCCGCGTCGCTATGCCGTCGCGCTGGGGTGTGAGGCGGCGCATGCCGATGAATTCATCTATGCCGACGGGCTGAACCTGGCGTCCGACGATGCCGTGGCAAAAATCGGCACGTCATGTCGTACGTGCCCGCGCGATACCTGTGATCAGCGCGCGTTTCCGCCCAGCGACAAGGCCATCGATGTCGATCCCACGCGCCGCGATCTGGTGCCGTATCGGATTGTGGGTTAACCGGGCCTGTGACTGTGCCCGCCGCCACCGACCGATTGCTGGCCGATGCCCGCCTGGCGCTGGCGCAGGGCGATTTTGCCCGCGCCGCACGGATCGCCGAACAGGCCGGTCGCGCCGAACCGCTGGCGGCGGATGCGTATTTCGTCATGGCCATGGCCCTGGCGGAAACCGGGCACGCCGCGCATGCACTGGGACGGGTGCAACGCGCAGTCGAACTGGATCTGGACAATGCCGAATACCTTGCGCAACCCGCCCGCTTGCTGATCCTGTTGCATTGCGGGCTGGCGTGGGATCCGGCTTGCCTGGAATTTCACACCGTCAGCGGTGCGATCGCCACCTCCAGCGCGCAACAAGTGCGCCGCCCGATCAATCGCGATTCTGTTGGTCGGTAGAAAGCTTATGCCGCGCCGATGCAGCCGGTGGTCGAATTCTTTCGGGAGCAGGGGATCGAAATGGCGGAATGACCCCATCCCCTCCCTCTGCCGGTTTTATGGTCAGAACACCTTGTTCAATTCGATGCCTGCCCGGCGCGGGGTCGCCACGCTCTGGGTGTAATAGCCTGAGGCAAAGCTGTTATCGATGATCCGTTTGCTCAGGTTGTTGCCGACCGACGTGACCGCATATTTGTCAAAGATGTTGTCGGCATAGACTTTCACCACAAAGCCCTGGTCCTTGAACTTGTAACCGATAAGTGCGCGGTCGGTGACATACGCGGGGAGCAACTGGCCATATCCCATATCGCCCGGCCGGGTCATGATATTGCCATTGTAAGTCGCGGCCCAATTGAATTCCATGCTGCTGATACCGAGCGGGAGTTCGAAATCTGCGGTCAGCGACCCGGAATTCTTCTGTGATCCGGGCAGGCGCTCGTCGGCCAGACCATCGGCCACGAAATAGCCTTTGTTGCCGAAATGGATCAGGCCCGGCACGTTTTGAGTCAGATGGGCATCGTTGTAGGCATAGTTACCGCTGATCGTAAGTCGCTTGGTCACTTTGCGGCAAAGGTCAGTTCCATGCCCTTTGAAACGGCTTTACCACCGTTCACCACGATGCCGATCTGGCCATACTGGGTAACGCTGGCCAACTGAACCCCGTCCCAATTGATGGTATAGCCCGCGAGTGACCCGCGCAGTCTGCCATCCAACAGTGAAAACCGTATCCCCAGTTCCTTGTTATAAATCGTATCGGGCCCGTAACGTTGGGTAGCGCGCACAAGTTCTGGACGTCG
>JAYTHT010000333.1:0-1198 GCA_043732365.1 Novosphingobium sp.
GCGGAATCCCAACGGACCAGGCAATGCGCTTGCGCGTTTTGCACTGCGCGCCGTGTTCGCGCTTATGTGTGCAGGCGTGGCTGGCGGCGCAGCCGCGCAGGGCGCGAGCGCCTGCGCCAACGCGAGCCTGGTTAACCCCGCTCCTGCGCCCGACGCCGGTGAACAGCAAAAATTGCCCGGCGGCATGGGCGGCACCGGTGCAATCGCAAACGCGCCGATTGGCGGCATGGGCGGCACGGGAGCGGTCGCGGGCGGCAATACCGGTGGCATGGGCGGAACCGGCATCATTGGCACGGTCACCGGCTTTGCCAGCGTGTGTGTCAACGGTGTTGAAGTGCGCTATGAGTCGACCACGCCGATTTCGATCAATGGGCGCACCGGCCAGTTGCGTGAGCTGGCGGTCGGCCAGATCGTGGCCATCGAGGCAAGCGGTCTTGGCGCGAACGTCAATGCCCTCAGCATCGAAGTCCTCAACGCCGTTGAAGGTCCCATCACACGGATCAATGCCGCGCATGGCGTACTTGAGGTGATGGCCCAACAAGTGCGCGTGAATGCGCAGAACCTGGCGTCCGGCACACCGGCGCTCGAAGCACTTCGGCTGGGCGAACGCATTAGCGTGAGCGGGCACCGGCTGGAAGGCGGCGACATCATCGCCTCGCACATCACGCGCAGCGCCAACGCTGATGCGCCAAGCATTGTCGGCATCGTCACCGCTATCGATGCAAGCGGCGTCAAGGTCAACGGCACTGGCATTGCGGGCTTGCGGACGGCCAGTCGCGTGCTACATGAGGGCGTGTTCGCCAGACTTTTCAAAATGCTTATTGGCGCAGCCCATGCGCAGGAATTGCGGGCTCAGGCGCTTCGTGTCGGCGCCGAAATACGCGTGCGGGGCGAGTGGGACGGCGCCAGACTGCGCGCGAGCAGTTTCGATCTGGAACCGACGCGCCGTGCCCTGGGCCTGGACAGCGGGCGTGTCGAGCGCCTGGTGGTCGAAGGCTTTAGCTCAGCGCGAAGCGCAGGGGGCCAGGTGGCCGTGGGCGCTCTGCGAATCGCGGTTCCCGACGCGGCGCGCGGTGTTGAAGTCCTGCGTGCTGAAGCCAAAGTGCAAGTCAACGCACGCGTCCTGAGTGACCGGAGCGTGCGCGCCGAATCGATTCAGTCCAGCGTCAGCGGCGCCCAACGCGATCGGCGCGGTGCG
>JAYTHT010000334.1:0-1197 GCA_043732365.1 Novosphingobium sp.
TAATTTTGCTTCCCCAACAGAATCGGGACTTGCGCGCGATGGATCAAGCCCTGCTTCAGGATTCGGGACAAGCCCTGCCGCTGACGCAATTGGCACAGCGGCTACAACCGCATGACGACCATTATCAGCTACATGGCGCGGCGGGCTGGATGCAGGGGCGCACGATGTATGGCGGCGCGTCGTCGTTCATTGCCTATAGCGCGGCCCGGCGCGCGTTTCCCGATCTGCCGCCGCTGCGGGCCGCGCAGATCGCATTCATCGGCCCGGTGGGCGAAGATATCGAGGCGCGCGTGGCGATGTTGCGCGCCGGCAAAAGCGTCAGCCATGTCGAAACCTCGCTGTGGTGCGACGGTGCGCTGGCATTTCGCGCGACGTGGCTGTTTGGGCGTGCACGGCCCGGCAACGGTCACAATCCGGCCGAGCGCCTGCACGAACTCACCGCGCCCGAAACCAGCGAGCCGGTCACGCATTCGCCGATGGTGCCCGCGTTCATCAACCGGATGGATTTGCGCCGGGGGGCACCGCGCGGCGGTGATGGCCGGGTTGCGGTGCGCCGCTGGGTGCGGTTGAAAGACCGCGACGGGCTTGATCCTTACGCTGAAATCATCGCGATCGGCGATACGCTGCCGCCCGGATCGATGCGCGCAATGGAACGGCCCGGGCCGCTCAGTTCGATCAACTGGTCGCTGACGGTGCTGGGCGATGCTGTTACCACGCGCGATGGCTGGTGGTTGCTCGAAACCGCATCGAACCACCTGGCCGATGGTTTTTCCAGCGAGACTCTGCGGATGTGGAATACTGACGGGGTCGAAGTGATGCGCGGGCTGCAATCCGTCGCGATATTCGGTTGAACAAAGACGGCCAATAACCAGATGATCTGGAATGAGCCGCGCGAGAGGATGACGATGCACCTGGCAAACCCCGCCGACTACGGCTTTGACCCCGCACGGCTGGACCGGATCGCGGCATTTCTCGAACGTGATTATGTCGGCCCTGGCCGATTTCCCGGTGCCGACATCATGATCGCGCGCGATGGCGTACCGGTGTGGCGCGCGACGATGGGCCAGATGCGCGCCGACGGCACGCCGTGGCGCACGGACTCGATCTGCCGCATGGCATCGATGACCAAGCCGATTGTGTCCGTCGCATTCATGATGCTGGTCGAACGCGGGCTGATCGCGCTGGCCGACCCGGTGA
>JAYTHT010000335.1:0-4308 GCA_043732365.1 Novosphingobium sp.
AATCGGGACAATCCCCGGCGCCTCGGCAAAGTTGACTACCCGTTCGAATACTTGCGTTTCTGCATTCTCCAGATCGGGCGCCGGTCGCACATTAGCAGCATCGACGCGCACGATTTGCGAAATGGTATCGACGACAAAGCCCGCCCGCAATTCGCCGATGCGCACCACGATCACACGGCGGCGCGCGCCAGCGCACGGTTTCGCGCCAAGGCGCTGGCCCTGATCGATTACCGGGATGACCTGGCCGCGCAAGTTCATCAGCCCCAGTATGAAAGCGGGTGCATTGGGCAACCGGCCAAGTGCATTGGGCAATTGCGCCACTGCGTCCACTGCGCCGAGCGGTATTCCGAATTCCTCCGATCCGATCTGGAAAATCAGGAATTGCTCGGTTTCTGCAGCAACGGCATCGGCCATGTGCTCTGGGCCTGACTGCGGCTGGCCCAGCATTTTTGCGGTGATATCCTCGCGCACAAGCTGATCGGGGGCCAGCACCGAGATCAGCCGTTCGCCCTGATCCAGCCGGCAGATCGCCTCAACCCCGGCCGCTGCATGACCCCGTCGCAGCGCCCGCGGCAGGGGATCGATCTGATCATCGCGGGCTTGTACAATGCCGCGCATCGCATCGACTACCAAGCCAATGCGATCGCCGCCGATCTGTACGACGATCACGCGGCGGCGGAGGCGGGGGCGGCCCGGATCGGACAGCGGCAGCGCCAGCAACGCGCGCAAAGACAGCAGCGGCAGCACGGCATTGCCAAAGGCAGCGTTCCCAAGCACCACGTCGTCGGCATCGGGCCTCAACGCGATGTCGCCAGGCAGCGGTGCAATGTGATCGACGACAGCCGCCGACAGCGCGAATTCCTGATCGCCAATCGCAAAAACTACCAGCGCCATTGCAGTGCCATCACTGGCCAGATCCGCCAGGAGCGCCGTGGTGGTTTCATGCGGCCGGCGCAGCGTAGCGCGTTGGGGCATGCTGCGCGCGGCGAGTTCGGCAATGTCGACCAGCTGGACCGTGCCTGGCGCGCCTGACGACATGACCCGGCTGGCATCATCGACGGCCAGACCCAGCAATTCGCCGGTATCGATAACAATCAGGCGCGACGATCCGCCATCCGTGCTGCCCAACAATACCGCCGCTGACAGAACCGGGATGACCGTTCCCCGAAAGTTTGCCAGGCCGAGCATCGCCGGCGGCGCGTGGGGCACACGCGAAATGCGTGGCATCTGCGTCACTTCGCGAACGCCGTCGATCGCGAGCGCCAGTTGCAGCCCCCCCACCCGAAATGTCAGATGTTGTGCGCTGTGTGCCAATGCCTGAACTGGTGGCTGCGCCAATCGATCAGCTGTCCTGCGTGACCAGAATTGATGCGATCGAGGCGATTTCCTCGATCGCGGCAACCAGTTCTTCAAATGCCTGGGTCTGCTGCCCGGTAAAGATTATGGCTTCGCGGGCGGCGCTCGACCCGATTCCGGCTGCTTCAGCGATCCGGTCGGCGCCGCTGCGAATTTCGCGCACCGCATTCAGGATATCCAATGTGCCGTCCACGATCGCGCCGTTGATCGCCTCCACAGATTGAAGATCTGTAATGACCAAGCCGAACCGTTCGATCAAGGCGCGATGGCGCGCGATTTCGGATTCCGCCACGCCGACAATCTGATCAAGATCGCGGCGGATCATACCCATATGATCCTGCAATGTTTGCACCGCGTCTTTGGCGCGTTCGGCATTGCCCGCGGCCTCTTGCGACAGCTTGCGGATGTCACCTGCGACCATGGCAAAGCCGCGGCCGGCCGCACCCGACCTGGTTGCCTCTACCGCGCCGCTGACCGCGAGCATGTTCGTCTGGACCGAACCCATCGCCAGAGCGTCCGAAATTTTCTCGATCCGCCGGCATGTGGCGTTCAGCGTGGTGATAAGATCCTGCATCGTGCGCATCGCGGTCACGCAATTACGGATGCCGGCGATCTGGCATTCCAACGTTGATCGGCTTTTCCAGCCAGACACGACGATGGCGCTGACTTTTTCATTTGCCGCTGTCGCACAAGTTTGAAAAAGCGCCGCCGTTTTTTCGATCCGGGTCATCGCGGTGGCGGCCTGCATCGTCGCCGATGCCTGATTTTGGGCTTCTTTGGCGACCTGATCGAGAGCGACCAAGATCTGGGTAGAGCTGCCCGATAGCCGTTGCACGGTCGCGGACAGCTGTTCGGTTGCCGCCGCGATCTCTTCGGCGGCGCGGGCCGTATCGGAATCTGGGGCAGTGCGCCCGCCCTGTTTCAGCCTGGCGATCAACACGCCCAGTGCTTCGGCGGTTTGCCGGCTTTGGTCGAGCGAAGTGGTTTGCTGATCAAGCGACTGGCGCACTTGCGCGGCGGCGGCGGACTGTAGTTCGGCGGCGCTGGCGACTTGTTCGGCGCCGCGTTCGGCCTCTCGCACGGCAATCTCTGCTTCGTTTGCCGCGCGGAAGAAATCGCGAGCATCGCTTTTCAGCGTCGCCAGGCCACCCCTGGCCGATGTCAGATCGTCAATGATCGCGCGACCCGATTGCGCCTCTGCACTGGCGATTTGCAAAGATGAGCGGACTTGGCCGGCAATTGTGCCAAAGTCTTGCGCTATGCCCGATGCCCGCGTCTGCATATCACGCGCACTGGCCTCGGACACCTCTGCCAGCGCGCGCACCGCGTCGGCGACGACGGCGAACCCGGCACCGATTTGCCCGGCGCGGGCGGCCTCGATCGTGGCGTTGAGCGCCAGCAGGCCGGTCTGGTCGGAAATGTCGGCAACGCTGGCGCCGATTTCGCTGACGCAGATGGCCGTCGCTTCGAGCACCTCAACGACATCGACAGTGGAGAGCTGACACCTTGCGGTCAGTTCGATCGCGGCGACCGAACTGTCAATTTGCGCGCTGATATCGGCAAATGCGTTCTGAACGACGTCCGACTGCCGCTGCGCCGCCTCTGTCCGTTCGCGCAATTCCCGGAAATTCGTGCCGAGTGCCGCGACCATGCTCAATGATTCTCGCGCGGCGTCTGCTGCCCCTTCGGCACCGCTTGAAATCTGACCCATCGCCGCGTTCAATTCGGCCGCAGCCGCAGCCGCATCGTCCAGGCCGGCTGCGAGTTCGAGCGATGCCTGCTCGATGCGCTCCATGGCATTTCCGGGGCGGCTGCTGATGGCGCTTCTGGCACGTGCCGGCGCGGATTGCAGCGTCGGTGGAACAGGTTCTCCGGCGGGCTTGCGCAAACCAAGTGCAGATTTTTTAGCGAGCGCCATGGCTGAATTTCTCGATCAACTTCTGATCATTGCGCTATATTCGAACCGTTACGCCATGGCCAGCCCCGTGACTGGCCCGTAAGAGTGACTGGCCCGTAAGCGTGACTGGCCCGTAAGCGTGACTGGCCCATTCGCGTGTTCGGCCCGTTAGCCAGTGGTGCGGGCGTGCAATTCCTTGAAGTTCACTGTCAAACCATGCGCATCGCGCGATTTTACGTCCAGATCGGCGGGCATGGTGAATGTGGCAACGCCGATCCGGTCATCGGCCATGCCGTAATACACGTCGAACCGTTCGCGCTGGCCAATGTCGTCGCGCCGGTCGATGCCGGTGGGAAACACCACGCCGTCCACCGTGCCGAGCAGTTCATCGGGCAACGATGGCACCAAGACCGGCTCTGGACTGCGATACAGCACATGGTGCGGCCGGTCGCGGTCGAGGATCATGATACCCGCAGAATACAAGTATTTACGATTGTCCGGGGCCGAATGGGGCGCTTCGCACACACCGTGGTAAAATATAAGCCAGCCATAGCGACATAGTATCGGCGGTGTTCCAGCACCGATCTTCAGCTTTTCCCAGTCAAATTCGGGTAACGCCAAAGGGCGGTGAGACGTAAAGTAGGTGCCCGACGGTTCATGGTGCTTTGCATCTGCGGTCCAGTTCCAATACGAAATCCAGATCGTCTGCAACTCCGACTGTTGAGGCGAGGAGATGTCGTGGTTGGCCATTTCTTCGGGTCGGGTTCCGGGGAACAAAGGGCGATGCAGCATTGCGACCGAGGGGTGATTGTCAGGATTGTTAATGAATTCGGGAAATACGCAGGCGTCTTTGTTATCGACGCCATCCAGCGCGATCTCGTGATAATGATTGAACTTGGCCAATCCGATCCTTGTCCACGACAGCAAGTCTAAAGAACGCGCGATGGCGATGCGCGGGCCCGCGTCGGACCAGGCGGTATACGTCATCACATAATGGCCGAGCGGTTCGACATAGCTGACGCGCGGGTCTTCGCAGCCGCCGCGACCATCGGGCC
>JAYTHT010000336.1:0-1196 GCA_043732365.1 Novosphingobium sp.
GCTGCGCGGCCTGATCGCGCCCGGCGGGACCGCGCTGATCGAGATCGGCTGGACCCAAAGTGACGCCGTTATAGCGCTCGCCGATGCTGCCGGAATGGCGGCCTGCGTCCATTGCGATCTTGCCCAAAGGCCGCGCGCTGTGGAACTGGCCCCCTACCCGCCCCTATTTGCGTATCGTGATAATCTGGTCGGATAGGGCTGTTATTATCTGACTCGAAAATCACGAAAGAACGAGTTTCGAAGTTTCGGGTCAGACACTTATCGTCGATTTTGACCGAATTCGGGGGATTTGACTGAATATTTCACTTGGCAAGCCGGTATTGCCCCACTAATCACCTCGACAGATCTGGGGACGGATGATCGCTTCCCGCCCCGGTTTGCTCCACCATTTGAATCGTTGGTCGGCATTTCGCCGGCGCATCGCAGATGCTGGTAATACCCACCCGCCGTGTCGCGGTGTGGGCGCATAGGCAAAGGTTGCGCTGCATCGGGGCTATCTTGAAAAACCGATCGCTGGCCGAAACAAGGACGTGCCTGAGTTGAACAACAATCGTGGGAACAGTAGCAGCAACAACAACAACAACCGTCGGCGCGGGCGTGGTAACAACAACCGCCCGTCGACCGGTAGTGGTAGTGGTAGTGGTGGTGGTGGTGGGCAGCAAGTCAATCGAATTGACAGCCGCGCGCGGGGCAATGCGCCCCAGATGCTGGAAAAATATCGCAAGATGGCGCAAGACGCCCACATGAATGGCGATCGGGTCCAGGCTGAATATTACCTTCAGTTTGCCGATCACTATTTCCGTGTCACCGCCGATACCCGGGTACGCATGGAAGAACAGCGGTTGCGCCAGAATGGTGGCCAGACTGGCGCGCCCAACGGTGGACCAGGCTATGCGCCGGGCTATCAGAATGGTGGCGGCGTCAGCGGCGACCAGTGGCAGGACCAGGACGGCGAAAACGAGCTGGAATTCGGCATGGACGCCAATTTCCCGACATATGATCGTGCCCCGGCCCCCCGCCGTGATGAACAACCACGTCGTGAAGATCAGGCCCGCCGTGAAGACCAGCCGCGCCGTGAAGACCAGCCGCGCCGTGATGACCAGCCGCGCCGTGATGAGCGCGAGTCCAGAGGTCAGCAGCGCGATAACCGCGACACGCGCCAGCGGGCGCCCGAGCCCGTTGCCGACTCATCGGCT
>JAYTHT010000337.1:0-1196 GCA_043732365.1 Novosphingobium sp.
GATCAGGCGGTTTGGGATGGCGTTGCGCCCTGGCTGATCAGCCACCCCGAAAACCGTGATGTGCTCCTGCTGGCGGCGATCGCATTGCGCCATCTGCAACGCACCGACGACGCAATGGCCATGCTCGATCAGCTGAGCGCGGTGCAGCCGCAATACAGCCTGCTGCACCAGGAGCGCGGCCTGTGCCATGTCGCCCGGCGTGACGCACCACAGGCGATTGCCGCCTTGCAACACGCGATTGCGCTCAATCCGGCTCTGCCGATGTCGTGGCGGATGCTCGACGGACTGCTGCGCATGACCGGCGATCTGGTCAACGCTGAAACGGCGGCCCGGCAATTCGCGCATTTCGCCAGCCTGCCGCCGCCGGTGCTGCGCGCCAAGGCGCTGTTTGGCGATGGCGAAGTCGACCCTGCGGAAATAATGGTCCGCGATTTCCTGCTGACCCAGGGCGATCATCCGGAGGCGATGCGCCTGCTGGGCCAGATCGGGGTCATGCGCGGCGTGCTTGACGATGCGGAAATGTTGTTTGCCGGGGCGCTGTCGATGGTGCCCGATCATCACGACATGCGCAGCGAATATGTCGCGACCCTGATCGGGCGGCACAAATATGCGACCGCGCGCGACGTGCTGGCGCCGCTCCTGGTCCTCGACTCCCAAAATCATGGCCATCGCATCCATGCCGCGTCGATCGCGATCGGGCTAGGCGAACAAGATGCCGCGATTGCGTTGTATCGCGGCATGCTTGACGAAATGTCCGGCGTGTTGGCCGGCGACAATGCCGAAGCCCGGTTGCGCCGGGCCGATCTCGAAATGTGGCTGGGCCATGCGCTCAAGACCGTGGGCGACCTGCCCGAAGCCATCGCCGCCTATCGCGCGGCGACCGACGACCGGCCTGATTTTGGCGATGCGTGGTGGAGCCTCGCCAATCTCAAGACCTATCGTTTTACCGACGCGGAAATTGCGACGATCTGCGTTGGGATCGATGCGCCCGCGACGGGTGAAGGCGATCTCGTCCACCTGGCGTTCGCGCTGGGCAAGGCGCTGGAAGATCGCGGCGACCACGCCGGATCGTGGGCGGCTTATGCACGGGGCAATGCCGCGCGCCGCGCCGAAAGCACGTACAGCCCCGAGATTTTCGAAACCAACACGCGCGAACAAAAACGCGTGTGCACGCCTGCCTTCTTTGCTGCCCGCCC
>JAYTHT010000338.1:0-4304 GCA_043732365.1 Novosphingobium sp.
TGGACCGCGTTGCAGGCCAGCGTTTCGACGCATTATAACGGCGGCGCGCCCACCGTGCTGCATCCCCAGGCCGAAACGTTTATCAACCCGCCGGGTACGCGCAACGAATCCGCGCTGCAAACACGCTGGAACGGGCAATTGTATGTCGTGCTGGGCGAACAGGCGCTCGATGGCCGGTGGCAGATGCGGTTCTGGTGGAAACCGTTTGTGCCGTTGATCTGGATTGGCGGAGGCTTGATCGGACTGGGCGGGATCCTGGCTATGGTCGGCCGGATGCTCAGCGATTGGCGGCGGCAGATTGCCAAAAGCAAAATAGCTTATCGCCGGATGAGGCAGGGACGATGAGCCGCGCACCCGCAAAATCCGGGTTGAAACTGGGCATGTGGCTGCCACTGGCGATTTTCGTCGGTCTGTTCGCGCTGTTTGTCCACGGGCTGATGCGCCCGGCGAACACCAATGTGGTCAGCGCCTTTATCGGCAATCCACTGCCGCAATTCAATCTGCCCGCCGCCGCCGCCGACCGGCCCGGCCTGACGACGGCGGTGTTTCGTGCGGGAAAACCCCGCTTGTTGAACGTCTTTGCCAGCTGGTGCCTGCCTTGCGCTGCCGAGGCCCCACAATTGGCCGCGCTGGCGCAAGCGGGCGTCGAAGTCGACGGCGTGGCGATCCACGACCGGCCCGAAGATCTGGCGCGGTTCCTGGCCAACAATGGCAATCCCTATACCGCGATCGGCCGCGACGACAAACGCGCGGTGCAGATCGCGATCGGATCGTCGGGCGTGCCCGAAACCTATGTGATCGATGGCAAAGGCGTGATCCGGTATCAGCATATCGGCGACATTCGCGCCGATGACGTGCCGATGCTGCTGGGCAAACTGAAAGATGCTGCGGGGGCCGGATCTTGAGGGCCGCCCCGTTTGCAGCCGTCCAGCTCGCAGCCGCCCTGTTGGCATTTGCGACGCCGGTCGCAGCGCAGCTCGCCGTGCCGCCCGCGCCGTTTGCCTATCGCCAGCTGTCAGATCCCGAACAGGAGGCAAAGGCGAAGGCGCTGATGGTCACGTTGCGCTGTGTGATGTGCCAAAGCCAGTCAATTGCCGATTCCGATGCGCCGATCGCGGGTGATATGCGCAGCGAAGTGCGCACGCGGATCGCATCGGGCGAAGACCCCGAACATATCCGCCAGTGGCTGATCGCGCGCTACGGCGATTATGTGACGTATACGCCGCAAGTCAAACCGATCACCTGGCCGCTGTTTGCCGCGCCGCTGGTGTTCCTGGGGCTGGCCGTGTTGTTGCTGCGTGGGCGGTTTGCGCGCGTGCGACCAACCGATTCAGAAGCGACCGATGTGGAGAAACAGGCATGACCTGGGTGGTGATCATCGCGCTGGCCGGCATTGTCTTTGCGCTGCTCGTGTTCCTGTTCAAAATGCCGCGTGCGGGTTGGGAAATCACCGGCGCCGCGCTGCTGTTCGGACTGGCGGGTTATGCCGTACAGGGGCATCCAGGGGTCGCTGGCGCACCAAAGGCGGCGGTCGAAAACCAGCGCACCGCCGATGCCACGCTGTTGCGCACGCGTCAGCAGATGGGCACCAAATTCGGCGAAGGGCAATCGTGGCTGGTGGTCGCCGATGCGCTGACCCGCGAAGGGCAATTTCGCGCCTCCGCCGATTTCCTGGGCCATGCGGTCGCGTTGCACCCCGATGATGCCGATTTGTGGGTGGCTCTGGGCAATTCGTTGAGCGGGCACAGTGACGGCACAATCACCCCGGCGGCCAAATATGCGTTTGCCCGCGCGGCCAAAATCAATCCCGATCATCCCGGGCCACCATTCTTCATGGGCATGGCATTGGCGCAATCGGGACATCTGTCAGAGGCGCGCGCATTGTGGGCCGACTTGTTGAAACGGTCGCCGCCCAATGCACCGTTTCATGCCGATCTGGCGGCGCGGCTGGCGCGACTCGACCAGTTGATCGCGATGAGCGAGGGGCGGGGTCCGGCGCCCGTCGCAAGCGATGCCGTGCCGGCCGACGCAGCGCCCCCCGCTTCACCGCCGACTGGCCGTTGATTTCAAAGCGTTTCGTCCTGGCAGACGGTGCCCATTGCCCCCCTGTCGGCACGGTGCTAATGCGCCCCGCCGCCGGACTGGATTCTGTTTCCTGGCGTAACCGGCCGGGGGCTGTCGCGCGATGAACACCAATACAGGCGCAATGCCGGAACTCGCTAAAGCGCTTGGGATTAACCGCAAGATCGGTGGACAAGGCGGCGTGCAGACGGCGCGGCTGGCGGTCGGCGCGATGGGCGTCGTATTTGGCGATATCGGCACCAGCCCGCTGTATGCACTGCGCGATACATTTGCCGGGCGCCATCGTCTGCCGCTCGATACGCTGCATATTTATGGCATTATCAGCCTGATGTTCTGGTCGATGTTGATCATGGTCACACTTAAATATGTGATCATCATGATGCGCGCCGACAATCGCGGCGAAGGCGGCAGCCTGGCGCTGCTTGCGCTGATCAACCGCGAAGCGACCGAAAAGCGCTGGGGGCGCGGGGTGATCCTGCTGGGCGTGCTGGCCACCGCGCTGTTCTATGGCGATGCGATGATTACGCCGGCGGTGTCGGTGATGGGCGCCATCGAAGGGGTCGCGGTCTACCGCCCCGAATTGCACTATGCGGTGGTGCCGATCGTGGTGCTGGTGCTGATTGCGCTGTTCCTGATCCAGGACCGGGGTACCGCGCGCGTCGCCTATTTCTTCGGCCCGATCATGCTGGTCTATTTCGGCACGATTGCGGTGCTGGGCGCATATAGCATGGCCAGCCACCCGCAAGTCCTAGCTGCGTTGTCGCCGCATTTCGCAATCGAGATGTTTGCCGCCGATCCATGGCGCGGGTTTCTGGCGATGGGTGCGGCGGTGCTGGCGGTGACTGGAGCCTCGGCGCTTTATGCCGACATGGGCTATTTCGGGCGCAATCCGATCCGGCTGTCATGGCTGGCAGTTGTCCTGCCCGCGCTCGTGCTCAACTATCTGGGGCAAGCGGCGCTGCTATTGCGTCAGCACGAAGCGCTGGAAAGCCCTTTCTTCCTGCTGGCGCCGCACTGGTTCCAATGGCCGCTGCTGATCCTGGCCAGCCTGGCCGCAGTAATCGCGTCGCAAGCGGTTATTTCGGGCGTGTTTTCGGTCACGCAGCAAGCCATCCAATTGGGCTTTATCCCGCGCCTGACCATCCGCCATACCAGCCAGGCGCTCGGACAGATCTATATCCCCTCGATCAACCTGGCGCTGCTGATCGCGGTAATCGTCATGGTCGTGGTGTTCCAGCGTTCGACCAACCTGACCGCGACATATGGCGTTGCGGTGACTGCGGCGATGCTGATCGACAACGTGCTGCTGGCGGTCGTGCTGTTCAAGCTGTGGCATTGGAAACCGATCTTTGCGGTCCCGCTGTTGGCGCTGTTCTTTGTGGTCGATGCTGTCTATCTCGCCGCCAACCTGACCAAAGTGCCTGATGGCGGTTGGGTGCCGCTCTTGATGGGCGTGGTCGTGTTCACCCTGCTGACCACCTGGTCAAGCGGCCGCGCCTTGCTCCGCAAGAACATGGCAACCAGCTCCATCCCGTTGGAAGTGTTCACCAAGTCCGCCCACGCCAGCGCCATCCGCGTGCCCGGCACCGCAGTGTTCATGGCATCGGCCACCGCAGGCGTGCCCTCGGCCCTGTTGCACAACATGAAGCACAACAAAGTGCTGCACGAACGCATCGTGCTGATGACTGTGCAGATCGAAGACACACCCTTCGTCGATCCCGCCACCCGCGCGGTCGTGCGCGATTTCGGCAACGGCTTCTACCGTCTGAAACTGCGCTTTGGCTTTCTGGAGGAAACCGACGTTCCCGCCGCGCTAAAAGGCATGACGCTGTGCGGCGAACCGTTCGACATGATGCGCACCAGCTTTTTCCTGTCGCGCCAGACGCTGCTGCCATCGGATACGCCAGGCATGGCGCTTTGGCGCGAAAAACTGTTTTCATGGATGCTGCGCAACGCCGCCAGCGCAATGGAGTTTTTCCGCCTGCCGACCAACCGGGTGGTTGAACTGGGCAGTCAGATCAAGATCTGAAGCGCATCTGGTGGGCAAGAGCCATTGCGTCGAGCGCCGGTTGAAAATGCGCGTACTCGGGTGAATGGAAATACCAGGCGTGCATCTGCAATCGCCATCGCGACGTTTGCGATCTGTACCAAAACTGTTGTGTAGATCTGCGATACTTTGTGTTGCCGGGGTAATCGCGCCGGATCAATACCGGCATATGACG
>JAYTHT010000339.1:0-1194 GCA_043732365.1 Novosphingobium sp.
TCGGCGATCACATCATGAATTGCCACGATGGTCGGCACCGGGCGAATCAACGGGAAGTAGGTATAAACCGACGGGAAGAAAAAGGCGTCCAGCCGATGCCCCGCCACCGCCCTCGACATGCGCAGCAAATCGACGACGGTGCGACGTCCGGCAGCAGACGCGGCCTTGCCGGGTGCCTCGCCCAACGCAACCACCACCAGTTTAAAGCCCGGTGGCAGATCATTCGCAGCGGCACTTTCTGCATCCATGAACATCAGGTATTCGTTGCCGTCGTCGCGTGCGGCCAAGGCAGACAACAAGTTGCGTGTATACCGGCCGTAACCGCGCCAGTTAGACCAGCAGCCGCCGTCGATACCGATGCGTAGTCCCATGATTGATCCTATTTGTTTGCCGTAATTTGATGCATCGGTCCCAGTAAACGCATTAATTGAGGCACTCCCGGAATCGTCAACAGCGCGTGATACAGGCGCACCAGCATGCGCAAGCGCGGTGTCGCGGCGCGCAATTCGCACTCAGCGAATCGATGCGGGTCAATGCGCCAATGCGCAAAACCCGCCGCGCGCAAATAACGCCGCAATTCGAACCACGACAGCAAACGGATGTGGCGATAGGGCACGCCTTTCACCCATTGCACGTAGCGGCTCATGAAACGGCGCGGGAGAAAGCCCACGCCCCATACCCGCACACACGGTTCCGGTCCCAAACTGTAACGATTGGGTGTGGGAAACAAACAGTGCCCGCCAGACTTTAATACCCGTGCGCTATCAGCGATGACCGCAGCGGGATCCTGGCTATGCTCCAATACGTGCAAGCCAACGACCGCATCGAAACGTGCGTTGGCGAATGGTAGCCGCTCGGCGGCGCAACAAACGAGAAGCGCGTCTGAACCTGCCTCCTCCATCCAGCGAGTGCTGCTCATGTCCTCCCGGCCAGGGCGGATCGCCAACGAGTGGCGCATCGCCGACACTGGGCCACGCCGCATCGAGTCACCCCAGGTGGCGGAGCTCGCCGTCGAGATCACCGACCAGCTGCGAAAGGAGATCCGTCGCAATGCGCGCTCGCACGCTGCTGCCTGATCCCACTCCTCCGCCGCGGGGATCTGAGGTGCGCCAGCCGAACGACCTTCGAACCCTCGAATCGGGGCTCGACGCGCTCCAGTCCGTTGCTGTCGCCGAGCGTCCGGCCTGGCGCCGC
>JAYTHT010000340.1:0-1192 GCA_043732365.1 Novosphingobium sp.
CCCAGTTCTTCCCAAAACCATTGCCGCGCAAATTCGCCCTCTGGCCGGCGACGGCGATAAAGCGGGTTCATCTGCAGCCCGGAAAACCGTTCGATGACCACGCGGCGCAGCGGCGGAATGACCATCGACAACGGCCCCAGCACGCCAAACCGCACGATCAGCCCAATCGGCATGAACACCGACACGACGAAAAACAGCGGCAGGCTCCACGGCTTCATCAGCGCGAGGGGCAGGTATTCGGGGTCTTCTGCGGTCCCATATTTGGTGCGTGTGTGGTGTTGCGTATGGATGCCCTCGTACATGAACGAAGGCAGCATCGTTGGCACCCCGATCACCAGGTTCCACACAAAACGAAACCCGGGCAGATGCGCATGATTGAGATGCGTGATTTCGTGAATGAACAGCGTCGCGCGATACAACGCAAGCACAGCGAGCACACCGCAGGCAAGCGCCGCCCACGGCGAATGCGCCGCAATCGCGACCGCCAGAGCGCCATAACCCACTGCCGCCGAGCCCAGAAAATCGGGCCAGTAGATTTTTGGATCGGGCTTTTGCAGATCGCGCGTCAATTCTGCCGCTGTGCGCAGCAATTCGCGGTCGTCGGCCACGCCCGCCAGCGCGATGCGTGCGGTGCCTTTGCGGGGCAGAATGTCTGCGACGGTCATGGTCGGCGCGGGTTGCAAAAAACGGTCCTTTTTTTAACGGGATGGCGTGCCAACCCAGTTGGTCACATGGAGTCTCTGTTGTTGCCTTATACCCCATTAACGGCAACAAAATGGCATAGCCCCAAATAACGCGGGTTAAAACCCGTCCAGGGCACACTTCATCCCAAGGTTCCTCAACTGGCGAGTGGGGAAGGGGTATACCTTTGCCCATCGATTGGCCTAGTCCGGCTGTCATATGGCCAACCGATTCCTGACCTGGGCCAGTGCCCGCATGCCGACCCGCGAAAGCCTTGCGCGCAATCGCTGGATTGCGCCGCTGGCGGCACGGCCCGAATTGTGGTTGTTTACCCGCCGCACGGTCCCGCGCGCGGTGGCGATCGGGCTGTTCATCGGGATTTTTCTGATGGTGCCGGGCTTGCAAGTGATCGGCGCGGCGCTGTTGTGCGTGCCGTTTCGCGGCAACATTCCGATTGCGGCAGTGACCACATTTGTCTCGTTGCCGCCCACGGTGGTGTTCGTATTCCTGC
>JAYTHT010000341.1:0-4294 GCA_043732365.1 Novosphingobium sp.
GACGTCACCGACGAAATCCTGACGCGCCTGATGGGCGATGTCGTGGAACCACGTCGGGAGTTTATTCAGGATAACGCGCTGAACGTGGCCAATCTGGACGTCTAAAGACCCGTTGCGGTCAATCTGATATCCGGCATGCGGCGGCGCGGTACCGCTGGCTGGCGGGGCTGAATCACAAAGCGCAGCCGGTGATAAGTACAATTGCCTTAATTTTCATGAGCCTATCTTCGCAACCCGGCCAATTTCAGGGGTCATCATCAGGTAGGTCTGTGCAGCTGAACACTTTTGGACCACGTTATACCGCGTGGTTTTTGGCGCATCCGGCGGGCACGGCAGCGGACAGGATTTGTTTGCAATTGCCAGCGCCCTGAGATCCATCCCGGCAATGACTTTTGGCTGCCGGGAGCGTAAAAAAGACCCGAACCGCACACTGCAATCCGGGCCTTTTTTGCAAGTTCAGATCTTAACGATTATTCCGCTGCGATCCCGGCAGCGTTGAACATATCGGGCATGGCTTCCATGAACGGATCTGCGTTGGCGGCAGTCTTTGCCTTGCGACGACCGTCGAATGCATCCCACACTTCGTTCCAGCTGCCCCGGGTGGCGCCTTTGGAATACTCTGTCGCGCGGGTTTCGAAGAAATTGGCGTGTTCTACGCCGTTCAGCAAAGGCGTGAGCCACGGCAGGGGGTGTTCTTCGATCATGTAGACCGGGGCAAAGCCGAGTTGGCTGAGGCGCCAGTCGGCGATGTAGCGGATGTAGCGTTTGATTTCCTTGGCGCTCATGCCCGGGACCGGGCCTTGTTCAAAGGCGAGATCGATGAACGCGTCTTCGAGGCGGACGGTTTTCTGGCAGCAGTCGATGATGTCTTCTTTGACGGCCTTGGTCAGGCAGCCGCGTTCCGCAACGAACGCGTGGAACAGGCGGATGATGCCTTCGCAGTGGAGCGTTTCGTCGCGGACGGACCACGAGACGATCTGGCCCATGCCTTTCATCTTGTTGAAGCGGGGGAAATTCATCAGCATGGCAAAGGATGCGAACAGTTGCAGGCCTTCGGTAAAGCCACCGAACATGGCGAGGGTGCGGGCGATGTCTTCATCGTTGTCGACACCGAACTGTTGGAGGTAGTCGTGCTTGGCTTTCATTTCCTCGTATTCGAGGAACATGCCGTATTCGGACTCCGGCATGCCGATGGTGTCGAGCAAGTGCGAATAGGCGGCGATGTGCACCGTTTCCATGTTGGAAAAGGCGGCGAGCATCATTTTGATTTCGGTGGGCTTGAACACGCGGGAGTATTTGTCGTGGTAGCAGTCCTGGACCTCGACATCGGCCTGGGTGAAGAAGCGAAAGATCTGGGTCAGCAGATTGCGTTCGTGTTCGCTGATTTTTTGCGCCCAGTCGCGGCAATCTTCGCCCAGCGGCACTTCTTCGGGCATCCAGTGGACCTGTTGCTGCCGCTTCCAGTATTCATAGGCCCAAGGGTATTCAAAGGGCTTGTAGGTTTTGCGGGCTTCGAGAAGGGACATGGGACGGGCTCCGGGGAAATACGAATGTGGGCTTACGACAGGTTGGCCGCAATGAGAAAGATGTCTGTTTGGTCGGGTATGGTGATTGCGATCAGGTCCAGAACCAGCCGGGTTTCAGCGCGCGCGAATGGCGGTTGCGCCACATCCGGATATACATCCACAGGCCGGAAAAACCCAAGAACACCATGGCAAAGCCCGACAGCGTGGCGATCACCACACCGACCGGGCCGAATTTGGCGCCGGAATGGAGATCGTGCAGCAGGCTGACCAGAGCGCGTGATCCGCCCGGCGCCGGCTTTGGCCGGCAGGTATAATCTGGCGGACAGACGAATGCTGGTCCTGACGCCGCGCCCGATCCGTGGTCGCGTGGGCCATCGCCTTTGCCAAACAGCGGCACAATCTGGCTGAGCACGCCGGTCGCAGCGATCCATAATAGAAAGACTGCGAAGATCACCGATGACCAGCGATGCCATTTGCGCATGGGCGAGTTTCAATTCCTGGCAGTGCGATAGGACATCAGGATGGGGTTCCGGCGGCGGCTGGCGCCCTTACTGGCAGGCAAGGCATTCTTCATAATCGGTCTGCGCCTGCAACTCGATCACGGGGGCATCGACAGTGTTGTCGGCCTCTACCCCACCGGCAAACCCGGCGCGCTGGACCGATTTCGAGCGCAAATAATACAGCGATTTGATGCCCTTTTCCCACGCCTGATAGTGGAGCATCAATAGGTCCCACTTGTCGACATCGGCGGGGATATACAGGTTCAGCGACTGCGCCTGATCGATGTAGGGCGTGCGATCAGCGGCGAATTCAAGTAGCCAGCGTTGATCGATTTCAAAGCTGGTCTTGTAGACCTCCTTTTCCTCCGGGCTGAGGAAATCGAGATGCTGGACCGAACCGCCGTGTTCAAGGATCGAATTCCACACATTGTTGGAATCCTTTGATTTCGACCGGAGCAGCTTTTCGAGGTACGGGTTTTTCACCACGAACGAACCCGACAACGTTTTGTGCGTATAGATATTGGCCGGGATCGGTTCGATGCAGGCCGACGTGCCGCCGCAGATGATCGAGATCGATGCGGTTGGTGCAATCGCCATCTTGCACGAGAAACGCTGCATCACGCCCATGTCGGCGGCATCGGGGCATGGCCCGCGTTCTTGCGCCAGCAGCAGTGAGGCTTCGTCAGCACGCGCGGCGATGTAGCGGAACATTTTCAGGTTCCACGCCTTTGCCATCGCGCTTTCAAAGCCGATGCTCTTTTTCTGCAGGAACGAGTGGAAGCCCATCACGCCCATGCCGACCGAGCGTTCGCGCGCAGCGGAATATTTGGCGCGCGCCATTTCGTCGGGCGCGCGTTCGATGAAATCCTGCAGCACGTTATCGAGGAAGCGCAGCACGTCTTCGATAAACGTTTTGTCTTCGTGCCATTCTTCCCAGGTTTCCAGGTTGAGCGACGACAGGCAGCATACCGCTGTACGGTCATTGCCCAGATGGTCGCGCCCGGTTGGCAAAGTGATTTCCGAACACAAGTTCGACGTCGAAACTTTCAGCCCCAGGTCCCGATGATGCTTTGGCATCGTGCGGTTCACCGTGTCGGAGAACACGATATAGGGCTCGCCGGTGGCGAGGCGCACTTCGACCAGTTTCTGGAACAGGCTGCGCGCATCGACTTTGCCGCGCACGCCGCCATCCTTGGGGCTTTTCAATTCGAATTCGCGCCCGTCGCGCACCGCTTCCATGAAATCATCGGTCAGCAGCACGCCGTGATGCAGATTGAGCGCCTTGCGGTTGAAATCGCCGCTGGGCTTGCGAATTTCGAGGAACTCCTCGATTTCCGGGTGCGACACGTCGAGATAGCATGCCGCCGAACCGCGCCGCAGCGACCCTTGCGAAATCGCCAGAGTCAGGCTGTCCATCACGCGCACAAACGGGATGATGCCGCTGGTTTTGCCATTCAATCCGACGCTTTCGCCGATACCGCGCACTTTTCCCCAATACGTGCCGATCCCGCCGCCACGCGCGGCCAGCCAGACATTTTCGTTCCAGGTCGCAACGATGCCTTCCAGGCTGTCTTCGACCGAATTGAGATAGCACGAGATTGGCAGCCCGCGCCCGGTGCCGCCGTTGGACAGCACGGGCGTGGCTGGCATGAACCACAGGCGCGAGATATAGTCGTACAGACGCTGGGCGTGCGCTGCGTCCTCTGCATAGGCCGCCGCGACGCGCGCAAACAAGTCCTGGTACGTTTCGCCAGGCAGCAGATAGCGATCGTCGAGCGTGTCACGGCCGAATTCGGTCAGCAGCGCATCGCGCGACGGATCGGTGCGCACGTCAAACCGCCGCGCATGAACCGACTTTGAATCGTTATCATCGCGGATTGAGCCCGCCAAAGCCGTTGCGCCCGCAACAGCGGCGACCAGCGCCTCGGTACCCTGATCAAGCGCAGTCATCCCAACCGCCTTTTCCGTGCATGCAGAGATGCTGTCATCGAGGCGAAGTTCGCCATCTGTGCCATCTGCAATCGTGCCATCGCCAGTTCTGAAATCCACGCCACAATCCTCGAATTTTTCGACCACCGGAACGCACCCCCATTGGGCCCGTCCCGCCTAACCATTGACCTGTCCCGGCGCCTGGCATTTGCTGCCGGCGTCCGACTCACGATCGATATGAATGTACCATCATTCAGAACAAACCGTGAATTAATTTGATCCCCGCGACCGCATCGACCCATTCAAAACCCATCACTGACGGAAATCCGCGTCACCGGC
>JAYTHT010000342.1:0-1188 GCA_043732365.1 Novosphingobium sp.
TCATCGCCGACGTCAGCGAAAACTGGACGGCGGAAATCGACAAGCGAATGGAAAGCCTTGGCGGGACCGTTCATCGGCGCTCCGCGACGAGTGTCCACAACGATGGCATGCTCGACGACGGGTTCTACCCCTACTACGATTATCTTTACCCCTACGAATATGTCCCGAGCAGAAACTCCTCTCATGCCGGTTGGTAATGCGATCGGAGATCGGGCGTCCGGTCGATCCAGAAAAGGATATTGAGCTATGCAAGATTCCGTTTCCAGGCGCTCCCCCACCAGCCAATGGTACTGGCTGACTGCTGGCCCTGCTTGCGGTGGTAATCGCGGGGCGGGGCTCTCGCCCGGTGGTCCTTGGGGAACGGGCAACAAGGCGGCGCTTGTCCAGCCAGTGGCCAAATCGACGGACTGGGCAATTGACCCAACAGGTCCGGCAGTGGCGGTCAACCTGCTGAAAACCCCGATGACGAACGCGCCGGAGATAGCGGCATGACCGCTCCGGGAAAAGGGATCGCCGTCGATCAGCAGGCCTTGCCCGAGCGGGCTGCACTGGTTGCGCGATTGCGGGAGGCGGCAGAACCTTTGCCCCCTGCCGAAGCGCCGGACTTTGCCGATGCGTTCGATCGTTTCGGCGACGCGCGGATTGTGCTGCTGGGCGAGGCGAGCCATGGCACGCATGAGTTTTACGCGGCACGCGCGGCGATCACGCGGCGGCTGATCGAGAAGCACGGTTTCAATATCGTCGCCGTCGAAGGCGATTGGCCCGATATCGCCCGCATCGACGACTATGTGCGCCACAATGCCCCGCGCCCGCAGCGCGGCGACCCGTTCCTGCGTTTCCCCACGTGGATGTGGCGCAACGAGGAAGTGCTGGGCTTTGCCGACTGGTTACGCCAGCACAACGCGGGTGTGCCTGAGGCGGCGCGCGCGAGCATGCGCGGGCTTGATGTCTACAGCCTGGGGGAATCCATTCATGCCGTGGTCGCCTATCTTGATGCCCATGATCCCGCTGCCGCTGCAGAAGCGCGCCGCCGCTATGGCCGCCTGACACGCTGGCAGGATGAGCCACAGGAATATGGACAAGCGGTCCAGCATGGTCATCTGGCGGGGTGCGAAGAGGCGGTCGTTGCCCAATTGCGCGAGTTGCTGGCGCAGCGGATGCAATTGATCGCCCACGACGGAGCGAAGG
>JAYTHT010000343.1:0-4276 GCA_043732365.1 Novosphingobium sp.
GGCAGGATCATAGCCGTGGCGCAACGACAGGCTGACCACCGGAACATGCGCGTCGGGATAAATCGGGTGCATCATTGAAAACGTGCCGTGGTCAAACCCGCGTGACGGATCGGCGCCGATCGCGATGCCGGCCTTTGCGCAAAGCGCGACCACTTGCGCCGCCAGTTCGGGCGAGCCAGAGGCGGGATAGGAAATGTGATAGGTCTGTTCGGGAAAGCCGGAATAGTCATAAACCATGCCCGGCTGTGCGGCGCTCGACACGATAAAATCCACCTCTTCCCAATGCCCGGACACCGCCAGCACTGCGCGCGGCGGTTCGGGCAATTGCGCGGGCAAGGCTTTTAGCGACACCTCCAGCCAGTCAAAGCTGCGGCGAAATTCACCGTCAAGTCACGGCCAGGGCCGCCGCCGTGCGACAGGAAAAAAACGGGCTGACGTTTTGTATTCATGGCGACCGGTGTATCGGCAATCGGAGCGCATGTGCAGTTGGAAAGTCTAGCACGTGCTCGTTCGAAAACATCGAACAGCCCCCGTTACAGACCTGGTGCAGAGCTGGTGCAGACCTGGTGCATATCTGGTGGCAACCCTGGTTGCTGCTCCAGTCCATTTCCAGCAGATGGCCAATTGGTAATCAACTGCTCACCACCTGTTCGCAGCCGCACACTTACGCACCGCAATCGGCGGTGGGCAGACGGGTTGGCAGCGCGACGTGACGGTCCCCTGTTCCGTTTCCGTCCCGGCTGTCCATCGCTACCCGGTTGATGCTATAGGCGCGCGATACTTAGCCGGGGGCCCTGCGTGCAACGACCGATTTTCTTTGATCCCACCGGCCGTCGTCACCGCTGGACCCGCCGCATCGTCTTTGCGGGAATTGCACTGCTGATCATCACTGCGCTGGCATTTGCCACGACGGTGGCCACGGTTCCTGCATCCCAACCGCTAAAACTCGGGTTTGAACGGCCGCAGCCACTGCCTTTGCGCACCCAGGTCGGCCGCTTGTCGCGGCGCCTGACGTCGTTATTTGGCCGCCCCGCCATACCCGCCGCCAAACAGGCGCAAAACTTGACAGTCGGGTTTTATTCGCCCAACGGCGGCAGCGGGCTGGAAAGCCTGAAACGGCAAGTGGGTCAGTTGGACTGGGTCGCGCCGACGACCATGACCATCGATAGCCAAGGCAATTTTGCGGCGATTGATTATCCGCCGATGCGCCGCGTGCTGTCTGGCCAGGTGCGCCGCCCGCTGGTCATCGATGTGGTGCAAAACATCGCCGGTGGCATCTGGGACGGCCCCGCCACGGCGCGCGCGCTGGTCAATCCGGCGCAGCGCGCATCGATCATTCGCAGCATCGATGCCGCGCTCGACGCTAACAATGACGCCGGGGTGATGATCGATTTTGAAGCGATGCCGGCAACCGGCATCGGCATCCTGCACCAGTTCATCGGCGAATTGCACGCGCGCCTGGCGCCAAAGCATCGGCTGGTCAGCGTGACCGTGCCGATCGACGACGAAGCCTGGAACATCCGCGCATTTGCCCAGGTCGCCGACAAAGTCGTGCTGATGGCATATGACGAACACTATATGACGGGCACGCCGGGCCCGATCGCATCGAACAACTGGTTTGTCAGCCATGTCAGCGACGCGGTCAAAGGCGTCCCAGCCAACAAGATCATCGTGGCGCTGGGTAGTTACGCCTATGACTGGCACGGCGGCGAAGCCGACCCGCTGACCGTCGAAGAAGCGTGGCTGTCGGCACTCGATTCGGGCACGCGCCCATCGTGGGACAAGAACAGCGGCAACGCCGGTTTTGCGTTCGATGACAATAACGATGGCAATCCGGTCACCCCTGGAATTCGCCACGATGTGTGGCTGCTCGACGCGGCGACGAGTTGGAACCAGATGCAGGTTCTGGGCCAGCTTGGCATCGGCTCGGTCGCGTTGTGGCGGCTGGGTTCCGAAGATCCCGGGTTCTGGCCCGCGCTGGCGAGCTGGCGCCAGGGCGGCGTCAACGCGCCGGCGAACTTGCGGCCCAACCTGGGTCCGTTGCGCCACCTGACCAACGTCGACATCGAAGGAAATGGCGAAATCCTGCGCGTCGATGCGGTTCCCACTGCGGGCAGCCGCACGCTGACGTATGATCCGCATTCTGCGCTGATCGCCAACGAAGCCTATAACCAGCTGCCCATGCCCTATGTCGTGCGGCGCACCGGCGACAAGCCAAAACAGATCGCACTGACATTCGATGACGGGCCCGATCCGAAATACACGCCGCAGATCTTGTCGGTGCTCGAACGCGAGCATGTGCCGGGCACGTTCTTTGTGATCGGCGAAAACGGGGTGGAAAACTTCGGTGTCCTGGAACGCACGCTGGCCGACGGCAACGAAATCGGCAACCACAGCTATACCCATCCCAACATGGCCGATATGAGCGACACCGGCATCCGGTTTGAATTGAATGCCACCCAGCGCCTGATCGAGGCCTATACCGGGCGGTCCACCCGACTGTTCCGCGCACCGTATTTCGGCGATGCCGAGCCGAGTACGCCTGATGAATTGGGCCCGGCATTGATTGCCCAGCGACAGGGCTATACGATTGTGGGCCTGCACGGCGATCCGGGCGATTGGCAAAAACGCACCGCCGAAGACATTTATCAACGCACAATAAATGCGGTCGAACAGGCAACGTCCGATCGCACAGTCAATATCGTGCTGATGCACGATGGCGGCGGCGACCGCAGCCAGACGGTGCTGGCGCTGCCCCGGATCATCGCCAAGCTGAAAGCCGATGGCTATACTTTCGTCCCGGCCTCGCAACTGGCCGGGCTCGACCGCGATACGGTCATGCCCAAAGTCGAAGGCTGGGACCTGGTTGCGGTGCGGCTGGACGTCGGGATCTTTGTGCTGCTGGCCGCGCTGTTGTCCGGGCTCAACTGGATGTTCTTCTTTGCGATCGCGCTCGGGGTGATCCGCGCGCTGGGCATGACCGCGCTGGCGCTGTTTGCCGATCGTGATGAAAACATGCAGCCGCCCCAGGACGATATCGCACAGGGTGAAGCCACGCTGCGCCCGCTGGTGTCGGTGATCATCCCCGCCTTCAACGAAGAGCGCGTGATCGAAAGCAGCATCCGCCGCATTCTGGCGAGCGATTATCATCAGATCGAAGTAATCGTTGCCGACGACGGATCGAAAGACCGCACCAGCGAAATCGTCACCGCGTCATTCGGCGATGACCCGCGCGTCCTCCTGATGACGATGGTCAATGGCGGCAAAGCGAGCGCGCTCAACCGCGCGCTGATCAAGGCCAAGGGCGATATCATTGTCGCGCTCGACGCCGATACACAGTTTGAGCCTGAAACGATCGCGCGGCTGGTGCGCTGGTTCGGTCGCGAAGATGTGGGCGCGGTCGCGGGCAATGCCAAAGTCGGCAACAAAGTGAATATCGTCACCCGCTGGCAGGCGGTCGAATATATCACAGCGCAAAACATCGAGCGCCGCGCGCTGACCCGGTTTGACGCGATCATGGTCGTGCCCGGCGCGGTCGGCGCCTGGCGTCGCAAGGCGCTGGAAGATGTCGGCGGCTATCCCGAAGACACCCTTGCTGAAGACCAGGACCTGACGATCGCAATTCAGCGCCATGGTTGGAAAATCGCCTATGACGAAGAGGCTGTTGCCTGGACCGAAGCGCCTGAAACGCTGCGCGCGCTGGGCAAACAGCGGTTCCGCTGGGCCTATGGCACGCTGCAATGTTTGTGGAAGCACCGGTCGGTGCTGCGCGAACGGTCACCATCGGGGCTGGCGTTTGTCGGCATGCCGCAGGCGTGGATGTTCCAGATCGTGTTTGCGATGATTTCGCCGCTGATCGATCTGGCGTTGGCGATTTCGATCATCGGCACGATCGTGCGCATCACGCAACATGGCTGGGCCCAGACCCAGACCGACGTGTTGCGCATGGGCGTCTATTGGATGGGCTTTACCGCGATCGACGTCGCCTGCGGCTGGGTCGCCTATCGCCTTGACGTGCGCGAAAGGCAGTACCCGGCGTTGCTGTTGCTGGCGCAACGCTTTGTCTATCGCCAGCTGATGTACAGCGTGGTCATCCGCGCGGTTGGTGCCGCAACAGCCGGGCTCGGCATCGGCTGGGGCAAAATGGAACGAACGGGCCGCGTGAACACGCAGGCCTGATAGTCTGACCCGAAACTTTGTTTCGGGAAGTCGGTACCGGCCCGCTCCCCCGGCCCAACCGCCCACAGCGTACCTTAACTGGGCGGTTGGGCCGGGG
>JAYTHT010000344.1:0-1186 GCA_043732365.1 Novosphingobium sp.
GGCGCCGAAACCGCCCGCGATCACCGACAGGAACGAGCGGTTCATCGCTTTGCACATGATGTACGACAGGATCGCGCCTGATGATCCGACCAGCGCGCCGGTGATGATCATTGCGGTGTTATGCAGGGTAAAGCCCATCGCCGCCGCCGCCCAACCCGAATAGGAATTGAGCATCGACACCACCACCGGCATGTCCGCCCCGCCGATCGGAATGATCAGCAGGAAGCCGATCATAAACGCCAGCGCGGTAATCGCGGCGATCACCCACAACGCCTGATCCTGGGTAAACCAACCGACCAGCCCGATGATCAGCGCCAACGTGCCCAGATTGATCACGTGGCGGCCCGGCAGCATGATCGCCGCGCCGCTCATTTTGCCCGCCAGTTTCAGGAATGCGATGATCGACCCGGAAAAGGTGATCGCGCCGATCGCGATGCCCAGGCCCATTTCGATCCGGCTTTGGGTTTCGATAACGCCGTCAGCGCCAGCGATGCCGAACGCGCCAGGGTTGAGGTAAGCAGCAAGGCCCACCATAACCGCCGCCAACCCGACCAGCGAATGAAACGCGGCGACCAGCTGTGGCATGTCGGTCATCTTGATGCGGCGCGCGGTAACAAACCCGATGCCCCCACCGATCGCGATCGCGCCCAGAATTTCGGGCAAGCTGGCAACACCATGCGTGATCAGCGTTGTAACAATCGCGATCAGCATGCCGACCATGCCATAGCGGTTGCCTGCGCGCGACGTTGCGGGGCTCGACAGCCCGCGCAAGGCCATGATGAACATGACACCCGCGATCAGATAGGCCAGCGCGACCCAGGCGGACGATGCCTCTGGCGTCATCACTTCTTGTCCTTCTTTTTATACATCGCCAGCATGCGTTCGGTAACGGCAAACCCGCCAAAAATGTTGACGCTGGCCAGTACGATCGCGCCCAGCCCCAGCCATTTCGACAAGGCCGACCCTTGCGCTGCGCCCGCAATCAGCGCGCCCACGACAATCACCGAGGAAATCGCATTGGTCACCGCCATCAGCGGCGTGTGCAACGCCGGGGTAACCGACCACACAACGTAATAACCGACAAAACAGGCCATCACGAAAATCGACAGAATTGCGACAAAGTCCATATTCTTAATCCTCCCCGGCACGGGGAGGGGGACCGCCCGCAGGGTGGTGGAGGGGTTTC
>JAYTHT010000345.1:0-1185 GCA_043732365.1 Novosphingobium sp.
GGTGCCAATGCCGCCAGCGCGCGCTCGATCCAGCCGACCCAGTGCACCGTCTTTGCGCTATCGAGGAAATATTCCAGCCCGACCAGCAGCAGGAAAGCGCCGCCAAATCCGGCGATTGCGATATGCGCGCCGCTGACTATCGCCTCGTACCGTGCGGGCTGGGTCAGTGACAGCACCAGCGCATCAATCGGCCCGAGCCCCGCTGCCAGCGCGACGGTGGCCAACGGAAAGATCACGCGCATGCCAAACACCGCAATCAGCATGCCCCAGGTCAGAAACCGGCGTTGCCAGACTTCGTCCATATCGGCCAGCACCGCGGCATTGACCACCGCATTGTCGAACGACAGCGATATTTCGAGCACCGCCAGGACCACCACGATCCATGCAAGCCCGGCCGTGGCGGTCAGCGAATGGGTATCGAACCACCCGTAAACCAGCGCGGCCACAACCGCAGCGAGCGTAAACACCAGTGATCCAGCAAATTGACGCAGCAAATTTTGTCTCCTGTTCCCTCCCATCTCGGGCACGGGAAGGATTTAGGTCTTGCGGGGTTGGTATGTCTGTTCGGGGCCGGGAAATGTCCTGGCGCGCACATCGGCAGCATATCGTGCCGCCGCCGAACTGATCGTTTCGGCAATATTTTCATACACTTTCACAAAGCGCGGCACGCGTTCGAACATGCCGAGCATGTCTTCGGCAACCAGCACTTGCCCATCGCACCGGGCCGATGCGCCGATGCCGATCGTCGGGCACGCGATCGCCTCGGTAATCGCCACCGCAATCGGTTCGACCACGCCTTCGATCACCACGGCAAAGGCGCCTGCCGCCTCCAGCGCGCGGGCATCGGCCATGATCGTGTCCGCCTCGGCGGCGCTGCGCCCGCGCGCGTTGTACCCGCCCAGCACATTGACTGCCTGTGGGGTCAGTCCGACATGGCCCATCACCGGGATGCCCCGGCGGATCAGGAACGCGACCGTGGCGGCCATCGCTTCTCCGCCTTCGAGTTTGATCCCGGCGCACCCGGTTTCCTTCATGATCCGCGCGGCGCTGGCAAACGCCGCCTCTGGCGATGCTTCGTATGTGCCAAATGGCATGTCGACGATCACCGCTGCGTGATAGCTGCCACGTACGACGGCGGCGCCATGCGCAATCATCATCTCGAGCGTGACCGGTACGCTGGACGCC
>JAYTHT010000346.1:0-1185 GCA_043732365.1 Novosphingobium sp.
TGAAAGCCGTGTCACCGATTCGGACGAAGAAGTGGTGATCAAGCAGACCTGGACCGAACTGCGCCGGTTCATGTGGAACTATGTCGGCATCGTGCGCACCAACAAACGGCTGGAACGCGCGGCGCACCGGATCACACTGCTGCAAAACGAAGTCAATGAATACTATGGCAATTTCCGGGTGACGGCCGACCTGATCGAATTGCGCAATTTGCTCCAGACGGCAGATCTGATCGTGAAAAGCGCGCGCGCGCGACGCGAAAGCCGGGGCCTGCATTACAACCAGGATTATCCCGCGACGCATCCGGCGGCCCGCGACACGGTGCTGGTGCCCAACTAGAGTTTGGTTCGAAATTGCCACGCACCGCCACGCACCCCGGGCCATCCGCCCCCAGAGTACCATGAATGGGTGGTTGGGCCGGGGGTGCGGGGCGGTGGGGGGCTCTCCAGACGCTTAGCCCGTGTAGTGCCGCCCGATAAAGATCAGCAGCATCGCGCCCAGTACCGATGCGATGCACCCCGCGCGGCTGAACCCGTCGCGCCAGGGGGAACCGTCGCGCATGCTGGCAGCCAGGCCCGCGAGCAGTGATCCGCCAATGCCCAGCACGATCGTGTGGCCAATGCCCATATGTACGGCTGCGGGATAAAACAGCTTGGCAAACATGCCTATGAACAGGCCGCTCAGGATCATCGACAAAATATTGAACACGGCGATTTTGCCCCCATGGTAGTGGTAACCCTTGGCGCCTTTGGCAAAGCGCGTACGGGGCTACGGTGGATAAGCCGTCAAGTGGGTCTGGACAGGGTCATTGTCCACAGAATCGTCAGCGCGGCGAAAATTTAATTTCTGGCCGCCGATTTGGGCTTGAACTGCCGCTCGGTCCACGCGCCGCGGCACCGCCCGACACCGGTCGTCGCGATGAAACGAACCGTGCGTGCGACGAACCGAATTGCCTTTTGGGGGTCTACCCCCTTGCCTAAGATTCTCGATGAGGCACTATAGGTTGTGGTTGCACCGACTGTGAACCTCAAGACCTAGTTTTAGACGGCGTGGTCCCGACAGGGGCGAGACACGATATCGGCGTTATTTGGCCGGTGACGCGGATTTCCGTCAGTGATGGGTTTTGAATGGGTCGATGCGGTCGCGGGGATCAAATTAATTCACGGTTTGTTCTGAATGATGGTACA
>JAYTHT010000347.1:0-4268 GCA_043732365.1 Novosphingobium sp.
TTCTAACCACAGACATTTGGGGGCGTGGCGTTGGCCGCGCCCCTGTCCGTGTGGCTATCCAAGTTATCTTTCGTCATGCCGGACTTGAACCGGCACCCATCCATCCTTTGCGTGACAGGCTAGGATTGGTGCGAGACGAGGCCATGGGCAATCGGCAGTTGGACACGGTACCCGGTCGCGAGATGGAAGCCGGATCAAGTCCGGCATGACGAGGAAGTTTTGAATGGGTGTAGGCTCTCCACCAATCCCAGTCGTTAGTCGGTGCGCGTTGCAAACGGCATAACCGTATTTTCAGTCTGGTATCCAGTTCGCTGAGACAAACGAATACCATCCGGCGCAACGATAGCGAGACAATCCGCATGAAGGGCTCGACCGCGCGGGCAGCATTGGGCAAAGGTACAGGGCGGTCGTTTGCATTTGGCATGGTTGGCAGTCGAGGGATTTGGTGGGCAGCAAGGACAAGAAAGTCAGGGCCGCGGCGCTGCGCGAATTTCTCGTGGCGATGCCTGGCGCGCTGGAACGGGTGACGGCTTCGCTCGGCTGGCTGGTGCTGGTCGGCGCGATCGCGCTCGTCGCGTTGCTGCTGCATCTGGTGTGGGGCGGGGGGCGGCATCCGCCGATGCCGGACGCGCGCGGCGATAATCCCGTGGCGGCGCTGTATGTGCGCGATCTGGGGCGATTGGCCGATGGGCGGCATACGTTTGATCTGGTGTATGATGTCGTCCTGGCCAATGCGGGCGGGGGGCATGGCCCGGTAGAGTTCAGCATCGATCGGCTGGCGCTGGGCGATGCGGCGTCCATGGGTGACGTGGCCGAAATGGGCCATGCACCCGGGCTGTTTGATGATGCAGCAGCGCGCCGTGGAACAGGCGCAATTGCGTGGCGCGTGGTGGCGCAAAGCGCGGTCATTGCCGGCGCCTGCGGGCCGGATCATGCCACCATGCAGGCTACGTTGGAAACGCACCATTTGATCCCCGCTGGCCCAGCCAATTGCACAGGCGGGTTGGTCGGCGATGGCCCCGGCGCGCGCAGCCATCAGGCGCATTACCGGATCGTCGCGCGGGTTGATCAATTGGCCGATGTCGCGATCGGATTTGGCCGGCGGCCACCACCGCATGGCTGGTTTGGGGCACATCAGGACGACGAACTGGTGCGCCATGCCACCGTGATCGATGAAGAAGTGCAATTGGGCGCGGTGGTGCGGACGCATTGTGCGCTGGGCGTGAAAGTGGTGCACGGCGAAGTCAGGGCGCTGTGCGGATCATGACGGGAAACGATATGCGGATGGTATGGGCAGCGGCGCTTTGCCTGGGTCTGGGCGCAGGCGCGGCGCAGGCGGAAACGGTTTATGTCCGCGCCGGGCATCTGGTCGATCCCGAAAAAGGGAGCGTCGAGGGCGCGCGGTTATTGCGTGTCGATGACGGCCGGGTGGTCGCGGTCGGGCCCGATGGGCCGGTGCCGGCGGGCGGCCATGTAGTCGACTGGTCGGGGTATACCGTGCTACCCGGATTGATCGATATGCATGTCCATCTGGCCGACACGCCAGAAACCAGCAATCCGGCCGAACCGCTGCTGCATTCGGCGATGGAGGTCGCCTATATGGGGGCCAGCAATGCGCGGACCACGCTGTTCGCCGGGTTTACCTCGGTACACGATGTCGGCTGTTACCGCGCATTTGCCGATGTCGAATTGCGCAATGCGATCAATCGCGGTGATGTCATCGGGCCGCGCATGGCGGCCGTCGGCGCCTATATCACGACGCCCGGCGGCGGCGGCGAAGTCACTGGATTTGCGCCCGATGTGCAAGTGCCTGCCGAAATGCGCATGGGTGTCGTCACCAGCCCCGCCGACGTGACTTTGAAAGTAAACTACCTGTTTCAGCACGGCGCGGATTCGATCAAGCTGATCGCCACCGGCGCGGTGTTTGCGATTGGCACCGACGCCGGGCAGCAGGAATTGTCCGAGGATGAAATGCGCGCGGCGGTCGATGTCGCACGCGCGCGCGGATCATGGGTGACCGCGCATGCCCACGGCGCAGCGGGGATAAAGGCCGCGATCCGCGCCGGGGTGCGCGGGGTCGAACACGCCAGCCTGATCGATGACGAAGGCATTGCCATGGCCAAGGCGCGCGGCGTTTACCTCGACATGGATGTCTATAACGGCGACTGGACCGACGAAATCGGCCGCCGCGACCACTATCCCGCAGACTACATGCGCAAGAACACCCAGACTACGCTGGCGCAGCGGCAGGGCTTTCAAAAAGCGGTGCGCGCCGGGGTCAAGCTGTCGTTCGGCACTGACGCCGGGGTCTATCCCCACGGGCTGAATGCGCGGCAGTTCAAATACATGGTGCAATGGGGCATGACCCCGATGGCCGCGATCCAGGCGGCAACCACGGTTTCGGCGCAAATGCTGGGCTGGGACAAAGACGTCGGCGCGCTGTCGCCCGGGCACTATGCCGACATGGTCGCGGTTGTGGGCGACCCGACCCGCGACGTGACGATTTTGGAACACGTCGCGCATGTGATGAAGGGCGGCGAGGTGGTGAAGTAGACGGGGTTTCGTTTCTGCGCCTTGCAAACCCGTCCCAGCGCCTCCCACGCTAAGTTCAGCCCTTTCCGCACCCCGGACTTGATCCGGGGTCCAGCTTTTTCTTTGCTCTTGCGCCCAGGAAAGCCGGGTCCCGGATCAAGTTCGGGACGACGACCAAGGCTAACTTGGCGTGTATGCCCCCGCGTTTCGCGTTCGGGGAGGTTTTTTATGCAACTATGGCGTTTGCAATACGCTTGGACGAATAGGTTAGCTGACGTTCCCATGATGTGTCGCAATGGGCGAGCGTTCGGCGCCGGGGCAGTTGACGCTGATTGAGCAAGTGTCAGCCGTGCCTTTTTCGTAGTAAAGCGGTCGGCCATTTGCGATTGTTTGCCATGCTATGGCTACGCTTTGTGCCGCTGATCGCGCTGCCGACATTGTGAATCGACGCGGGACCAGTATGGCGGTAGGCCCCGATTTGCCATCCTCGGCGATGACGTGAGTGTGACCGACATTCACGCAATTACTGAACGGAGCAACCTTCCTGACGACTTGATCAACCAATTCATTCCCGGTCTGCGGAGCACAACCCGCGATTACCATGCACAGCAGGACTGTCGACCGGCGCATCACATTCATCCAAGCCTCCGTGGAGGTTAGTTGCCATACCGGTCGACGATCCAGTCGCCTTGGTTCAAAGGCTCGCTTTGAACAACATCAGCATGCGCCCCCACGCCTTTTCGGCCTGCGCTTCGTCATAGACCGGCGCGTCGATCGTGCACCAGCCGTGCTGCGCGGGGTATACTTCGATTTCCGCCGGGCGGCCTGCGGCTGCGGTGGCGGTTTTAAGCGCGGTCTTGGCGTCCGGCTGGCTGGCATCGTCGTTCTGCGCGATGGCGAACAGGAAGGCCGCTTTCGTTTTGGCCAGCAACAGATGCGGGCTATCCGCGCCCGCCGCAGGATCCACCAGGTTGGCGCCGTGGAACGAGGCCGCCGCGCCGATCCGGCCGGGCACTGCGGCTGCGGTGCGCACGGTATAGGGTCCGCCCATGCAATAGCCCGAGGTGCCGATCCGCCGCGTCGTATCGACTTGGGGCTGCTGATCGAGCCACGCCACATAGGCCGCAGCATCGCTCGCTATGCCGGCGGATGAAATGCCTGCGATCAGCGGCTTGAGCTTGGCTTGGCCTTCAGGGGTGCGCCAGGCGACCAACGAATCGAGTATGGGCGCCTTTGCCCCGCGATAGTACTGGTTGACCACGAGCACGGCATACCCCGCGCCTGCCAGCCGCGCGGCCATCGTCTTGTACGCATCGCGCAGGCCCGCAATATCGGGCCACATGATCACCGCCGGGTGTTTGCCCGCGGTTGGCGTGACGAACCATGCGTCGGTCACGCCATCGGGTGTGGTGATCGCCACCGGGCCGGCGCTGACCGGCATGGCCGGGGCCTGATCCGCAACTTTGGCCATGCATCCCGGGACAGAGACCAGCGTCGCCGCGCCCGCACCGAGCACGGCAAAACGCCGCCGGTCGATCGCGGGATTGGCCTGTGCCAGCCGGGCAAGGAAAGTCGTGTTGTCGAGTTCGGTCAGGTCATCGCACATCGCGCGGGGGCTCCAGAAATTACGCGGGATGCGTTGTCCTACACGATAGCCAGCATGTGCCGGGTTGCAAACGGTCTGATCGGTATTTGCACGTCTGGGCGCTTGCTCAACTGTGTCGGTCGGCTTAACC
>JAYTHT010000348.1:0-1183 GCA_043732365.1 Novosphingobium sp.
AAAATCGGGCAGCGCATGGGGCTCAATTGTCGCGAAAGGCGCGCGCGAACTGATCGCGCAACGGCTTCATCACATAGGACAGCAGCGATCTTCTGCCACTGCCGATGTGCACTTCGGCGGGCATGCCGCTTTTCAGGTCGACCGCTTCGCGCGCGACCATTGCCGGATCGAGCGCGACGTGCACGAGATAATAGGCTTGCTTCATCTCGGCATTTTCAGTGCGGTCGGTGGCGACATAAGTCACTTTGCCGATCAATTCGGGGGTGGCGGTGCGGCTGAAACTGGAAAAGCGCACGCGCGCGTCCTGGCCCACCCGGACATGGTCGATGTCCGCCGGGCTGACCATCGCCTCGATTTCCATGGCGTCGTGGTCGGGAACGATTTCCATGATCGGCTCGGCGGGGCGGATCACATCGCCGATTGCTGCAAACGCGATCTTTTCGACTGTACCGGCATAAAGCGCGCGGATTTCGCTGCGGTCGTGGTTATCGCTGGCGGTGACGCGGCGCATCTGCTGCTGATTGAGCGAGGTGTTGATCTGGTTGAGATCGTTGCTCGCCTCGACCCGGCGGCTTTGCCCCAGCTGGATCGCCTGTGCGTGCGCCTCGGTGATTTTGGCGCGGGTCTGGGCGATCTGCGCTTCGAGAGAACCGAGCGTGCCGCCCATGTCGGCCATCGTGCGGTCCAGCTGGTTCATCCGGCTGATCGTCACCAGCTGTCGGTCCCACAATTCGCGCACGCCCTGGCGTTCGCGGTCGATCAGGCGGCGCTGTTCGGTTATCGCGGCAATCTGGGCCTCAAAACCGTGGATTTCCTCATTGTCTTGGGCGATACGCGCCGCGATCTGCGCATGCATTTCGGTCGCTTCGGTCTCGCGCAGCGCGAACAGATGGCGTTCGTCGGCCATGGCCTTGATCGCGCCAGGGGTATGCGATGCGGTCAGTTCTGCGGGAAAGGTGATTGCCTGGCCAAGCCGGTCTGCCTCCAGCCGCGCCTTTTGCGCCAGCAATTGCGCGACGGTCAGGTCGGCAAAGCGCGCATCAGCGCCGGTGACGCGGTCATCCAGCCGCAGCAGAACCTGGCCCGCGTCGACATGCTGGCCATTGCGAACCATAATTGCGCCGATCACCCCGCCAACCGGATGGGCGATTCGTTTGACGCGCGATTGCACCACGACTTGCCC
>JAYTHT010000349.1:0-4259 GCA_043732365.1 Novosphingobium sp.
CGATTAAGCACGCCGCAGGCATTGGTCAAGCCGATCATGCACAACGATTGCGCCGCGTGACCGCGTGTGGCACCGCCAGGATGCATAACCAGAGAGGCACAGCCATGGCGACGACATCGACACCTCCGTTTTTGACAGTGGAGCCGCGTGGCCGCGTCGCGGTGCTGACGATGAACCGGCCAGAGGCGCTGAACGCGATTGGCACGATCGAAGATTGCGACTGCATCGTCGACACGTTCTTTGCGCTGGGCAACGACCGCCAGATCAGTGCGATCGTGCTGACCGGATCGGGCCGCGCGTTTTCGAGTGGTGGCAATATCAAGGGCATGCAGGCGCGCCAGGGCATCGGCGTGCTGGAACAGCCGGATTCGACCCGCGCCAATTACCGGCGCGGCGTGCAACGCGCGGTGCGGGCGATGCTCGATTGCGAAGTGCCGATGATCGCGGCGATCAATGGCCATGCGATCGGGCTCGGACTCGATCTGGCCTGCCTGTGCGACATCCGGGTCGCCGCCGACACCGCCAAAATGGCCGCCAGCTTCATCAAAGTCGGGATCGTGCCCGGCGACGGCGGCGCGTGGACGTTGCAACGTATTGTCGGGTATTCGATCGCCGCAGAACTGTTCCTGACCGGGCGTACATTCGATGCGGCCTATGCCCGGACCATTGGCCTGGTCGGCAGTGTCGTGCCCGCCGCTAAGCTGATGGCCACTGCGATCGGCATTGCCGACGAGATCGCCGCCAATCCGCCGCGCGCCTTGCGGCTGACCAAGAAATTGTTGCGAGAGGCGCAGCATGGACGCGCGCACGACGTGCTGGAACTGTCCGCCGCGTTTCAGGCGATCGCCCACGAAACCCGCGACCATGCCGAAGCGGTTGCGGCGATCCTTGACAAACGGGCGCCACACTTCACGGGAGAATGATGGCAACCCCAGAAACCCGCCCTGAATCTCGTGCATCAATCCGTGCTGAATCCCGGTTTATCGCAATGATGCGCGCGCTCGCAGTCGATCCTGCGGCGCGCGCGCTGGCCGATGACGCGGCGGTGATCCCGTTCGGAAACGAAACGCTGGTGATGACGCACGACATGATGGTCGAAGGCGTGCACTGGCTGCGCGGTCAGGATGAGGCCGATATCGCCTGGAAACTGATCGCGACGAATATGTCCGACCTCGCCGCCAAAGGCGCAGAGCCGCTCGGCGTGTTGCTCGGTTACGCGCTGGGGCCCGATGACGCGCGGTTTGCACTGGGTCTGGGTGAAGCGCTGGCGGCATTTGGCGTGCCCTTGCTCGGCGGCGATACCGTGTCGGCCCCCACCGGCGGGCGCAGCCACGGCCTTACCGCGCTGGGCCGCGCGACCACCAGGACGGTACCCGCACGCTCTGGCGCAAAGGTGGGCGATGTGGTGTGGATTACCGGGCCGGTCGGCGGCGCCATGCTGGGCTTTGAAGCGCTGCGTGATGAGATCACCGGGGGCCCCACCGAGGTCGACACGACCGCGTTTCGTCGCCCGACGGCGCGTTTGCGCGAAGGCCGGGCGCTGGCGCCGCTGGTGAGCGCGATGATGGACGTGTCCGATGGCTTGCTGATCGATGCGCAACGCATGGCCGTGGCGAGCGGAGTTACGCTGGCGATCATCACGGCCATGGTCCCCTTCCCCGAATCGCTGCCTCGCGCGCGCCAACGTGACGCGATGACATGGGGCGATGATTACGAATTGCTGTTCACCCTGCCCGGCGATGAGGCTCCGCCATGTCTCGCAATTGCAATAGGCCAGGTCGAAGAATTCCGCGGAGACAGTATCTTGCTGGATGGCGCAGTGCCGCAGGGCCGGCTGGGATACCAGCACGACTAGCGAGTCCCGATTTGGCCGTTCGGACAGACATGCATGCGCAATCACAAGGAAACACTTGCCGGAGGAGAATAAATCCGTAGCCTCATTGGGCTTCTTCACAACGAAAGAGGCTCCGCTTTGCACCGCCGCCGGCACGCCGGATGGGCTGACGCGGGTCGGGCACAATGGGGGATGTGACTGTGAACTTGATTGAAATTTCGATTTGTTTTGGCTTGCTTGCGATCGTCTACGGGTTTGTCACCAGCCGTCAGGTGCTGGGCGCCCCGGCCGGCAATCAGACCATGCAGGACATTGCCGGTGCCATCCAGGAAGGCGCGCAAGCCTATCTGAAGCGCCAGTATCGCGCGATTGCGCTGGTCGGCGTGATCGTCGCGGCAATCGTGTTTGTGTTCCTGGGGCAGATCGCCGCGATCGGGTTCGTCATCGGCGCGACGCTATCGGGAGCGACCGGGTTCATCGGCATGAATGTATCGGTCCGCGCCAATGTACGCACCGCCGCGGCCGCGCAAACCGGCTTGCAAGCGGGATTGACGCTGGCGTTTCGCGCCGGGGCGATCACCGGGATGCTCGTTGCGGGGCTGGCACTGATCGCGCTTGCGGGGTTCTTCTGGTACCTGACCGGGCCGGGCGGTTATCTGCCGAACGGACGCCCGGTCGTGACCGCACTGACCGCACTGGCACTGGGCGCGTCGCTCGTATCGATCTTTGCGCGACTGGGCGGCGGGATCTTTACCAAAGCTGCCGACGTTGGCGCCGATCTGGTCGGCAAAGTCGAGGCTGACATTCCTGAAGATGACCCCCGCAACCCTGCCGTCATTGCCGACAATGTCGGCGACAACGTAGGCGATTGTGCCGGGATGGCCGCCGACTTGTTTGAAACATACGTCGTGACGCTTGGCGCGACGATGATCATGACCGCGCTGCTGGTCAAAAATACCCCCGATCTGCTGTCTTTGATGAGCGTGCCGCTACTGATCGGCGGAGTGTGCATTGTGACCTCGATCATCGGCACGTATTTCGTCAAGCTGGGCAAATCGAACAACATCATGGGCGCGATGTACAAGGGGTTTCTGGTGACCGCCGTGCTGTCGGTCCCGGCAATCTGGTTCGCCATGCACTATGCGCTGGGCGATATGGCCGCAACCTCTGTGTACCGCGCATTTGATCACGACTATGTGTTTTCGGGGCAGTTGTTGTTTTACGCCGGGCTGGTGGGCATTGTCCTGACCGGCCTGCTGATCTGGATCACCGAATATTACACCGGCACCGACTACCGCCCGGTGCGGTCGATCGCCCGGGCATCGCTCACCGGCCATGGCACCAACGTCATCCAGGGCCTGGCGATCAGCATGGAGGCAACCGCGCTGCCCGCGCTGGCCATCGTCACCGCCATGATCATTACGTACAAATTGGCGGGTCCATTAGGCATTGCCTATGGCGCGACGGCGATGCTGGCGCTGGCCGGGATGGTCGTGGCGCTCGATGCCTATGGCCCGGTCACCGACAATGCCGGCGGTATCGCCGAAATGGCGGGCATGGATGAAAGCGTGCGCGAAAAAACCGACGCGCTCGACGCCGTGGGCAACACCACCAAGGCGGTCACAAAGGGCTATGCGATCGGGTCGGCCGGCCTTGCCGCGCTGGTCCTGTTTGCGGCCTATACCACCGATCTGCGCGAATTTTTCCCGGCCCTGAAAGTCGATTTCAGCCTGGAAAACCCGTATGTCATCGTCGGGCTACTGCTCGGCGCATTGCTGCCGTATCTGTTCGGGGCAATGGGCATGACCGCGGTGGGCCGTGCCGCCGGTGACGTGGTCATCGATGTGCGCGACCAGTTTGCCACAAATCCGGGGATCATGCTCGGGACCAGCCGTCCCGATTATGCGCGCACGGTCGACCTGGTCACCAAAGCGGCGATCAAGGAAATGATCGTGCCGTCACTGCTGCCGGTGCTGGCACCCGTGGTGGTCTATTTCGTGATCGCATTTGTGGCGGGTCGCGCAAACGGGTTTGCCGCACTGGGCGCGTTGCTGCTCGGGGTGATTGTCAGCGGGCTGTTTGTCGCGCTGTCGATGACATCGGGCGGCGGAGCGTGGGACAACGCCAAGAAATATATCGAAGACGGCCATTATGGCGGCAAAGGGTCTGACGCACACAAGGCGGCAGTGACCGGCGACACCGTGGGCGATCCGTACAAAGACACCGCCGGGCCAGCGATCAACCCGATGATCAAGATCACCAATATCGTGGCACTCTTGTTGCTCGCGGCGCTGGCCGGCCACGCGGTCTGATTGCTGCGCCGGAATTATGGTGACGACGAAACCCCGCCCGCTGAAATCGGGCGGGGTTTATCGTTGACGATACAAGCCAAGCCGCGCCACAAGGCGCCGCGATGATTGAACCC
>JAYTHT010000350.1:0-1182 GCA_043732365.1 Novosphingobium sp.
GATCGCGGCAAACCTGTATGGCCGCGCCTTTCCGATGATGATGACCGCAGCGGGCACCGTCAGCGCGGCCAAAGTGTTTGTGATGGGCGTGGGCGTGGCCGGGTTGCAGGCGATCGCGACCGCGCGCCGGCTGGGCGGGCAAGTGTCGGCGACCGACGTGCGCTCGGCGACCAGGGAACAGATTCAGTCGCTCGGCGCCAAGCCGATCTTCGTCGAAAGCGTCACAGGCATCGAAGGCGAAGGCGCGGGCGGCTATGCCACCGAAATGAGCGAGGAATACCAGAAGGCGCAAGCCGAACTGGTGTCGAGCCACATCGCCAAGCAGGATATCGTGATCACGACCGCGCTGATCCCGGGCCGCGCCGCGCCGCGCCTCGTCACCGATGCGCAAATCGCGACAATGAAGCCCGGCAGCGTCATCTACGACCTGGCGGTCGCGCAAGGCGGCAATGTCGAGGGATCTGTGCCCGATCAGGTGGTCGAACGCCACGGGGTGAAAGTCGTGGGCTATGCCAACACCCCGGCGCAATTGCCCACCGATACGTCGGCACTGTATTCGCGCAACCTCTACAACTTTGTCGCCGCATTCTGGGATAAAGACACCGGGCGCCCGGTTCTCGACGAGGAAATCGGCAATGCGATCCGCCTGACCATGGGCGGTAAGGTCGTGCATGAAAGGCTCCAACCATGAATCCTCCCCGAACAGGGGAGGGGGACCGCCCGAAGGGTGGTGGAGGGGCCTCGCCCCAGGCGCTGAGCCCAATGGTGCAGCGCGCCCGCCAGTTGCACAAATCCATGAGTTTGTCGGAAGTCCTAGGCTGGCAGCAAATTCGCCAACGTCCTCACGGTCTCAAATTTCGCCGCCAGCATCCAGTCGGTTCTTACGTGGTCGATTTCTGCTGTCGCGCTCCGCGTTTTGCGGTCGAAGTCGACGGGTTTGCCCACGACACCGGCAACCGCGCAGAGCGCGATGCCGTTAAAACGGCGTTTTTGAATGACATCGGCTACAATGTAATACGGGTCTCCGCAGCGCGCGTGCTGGCGGATGCGGTTGGTACGGCTGAGGCGATTGCAGCGGGTGGGGCGAAACCCCTCCACCACCCTGCGGGCGGTCCCCCTCCCCGTGCCGGGGAGGATTAAGAATATGGACTTTGTCGCAATTCTGTCGATTTTCGTGATGGC
>JAYTHT010000351.1:0-1177 GCA_043732365.1 Novosphingobium sp.
TAATACAACGTACCCCCCAGCGGACGCGCACCGTCTGATTCGTGCGCGAAATCGCCGCTGAACAAAAACACCAGATCCAGGTCCGACGCATGGGTCAGCGCGCCTCCGCCTAATCGGCCCAACCCCAGAATGATCAACCGGCTATCGGGCACGCGGCCATGCACAGCCGCAAATTCTGCCTCGGTCGCAGTGGTCAACACGCCAATCGTCGCCTCTGCCACGCGCGACAGCGCAGCGGCGATGGCGAGCGCGCCATGCGCCTGCTCGATCAACTGGACGCCTAGGGCAAAGCGCATTTCGCCCACGCGTCGCCGCACCGCATCGAGCAGGCATTGGTAATCATCGCCGTTTTCGGTGCGCGACAGCCGCGTGGCGATCGTTCCAAGATCGCCCGGCAGATCAAATGCGGTCCGGTCGATCAGCGCGTCGAGCAAATCGGCGCGCCGCGCCAGATCATCGGCCAGCCGGGGCGCATGCGCGAGCACGCGCATGACCACATCGAACAGCGCCGGTCGCGCCTCCAGCAGGCGAAAGATATTAATCGCCGAGGGCAATTGTTCGATCAACTGTTCCCAGCGCAAAAGTGCGCGCGCGCGGTCGGGTGCGGCGGCCAAGGCGCGTACCAGTGGCGCCCTGATCCGGGCAAACGCCTCTCGCGCTGCCTCGGACCGCAGCGCGCGGAATTTGCCATTGCCCCAGCTTTCGATCCGCGCGGCCAGGACATCAGGTTCGGCAAAGCCGAGGTCGCGCAATTCGCGCGCCAGGGGTTGATCCGCCACGACCATTGTGCCGCGCGGCGCCAGGGTGGCGATCAGCGCGTCAAACCGGCTGCCGACCTGATCCGAAATCGCTGTCAGTTCCCTGATCAGCGCCGCGCCGCTGGCCATACCATCGAGCGCGGCAACATTTTCGAGCGCGCGCGAATCGTTGGGTAGGCTGTGCGTCTGCTGATCACCGACCATCTGCAGTCGGTGTTCGATCGTGCGCAACCGGTCATACGATTGGCCCAGCATTTGCGCGTCGTCGGGCGTAATAATGCCGGCATCGGCCAGCGCATCGAGCGAGGCACGCGTGCCGCGCAAACGCAGCGCGGGATTGCGGCCACCGTGGATCAACTGATGGGTCTGGGCAAAAAATTCGACTTCGCGAATGCCGCCGCGCCCGCGTTTCAGGTCAT
>JAYTHT010000352.1:0-1176 GCA_043732365.1 Novosphingobium sp.
AAAATGCTGATCTGCGTCAAAAAAGAACGTGCCACCAACACCTCGGTGGCGCATCTGGTCGACTTCCTGGTGTTCCGGCCCGCGACGCTGCGCTACGACGCCTGCGCAGCGCATGCCCCGCCACTGATCGCCGCAGTGGGGCAGAGCGCACTTTGCGTTTGACAAACTGCAAGCCCGCATGGCCCAGCCCCAAAAGGGGCGTGGGCGGTACCGGCCCAGACCCCAAAAATCCCGGCGTCAGCGGGTTTGCAATGGCCGCCGCGCAGGCGGCCGAGATGGAGACTCGATGAACCCACCTGTTTGGCTTGAAGTTGCTCTCAACGGGCCCTGGTCGCGCTTGCGGCAACCGCAGATTCCGGTGCTGGCGGATGAAATCGTCGCCGATGCCATTCGCTGTGCCGATGCCGGCGCTTCGATACTGCATTTCCACGCCTACGACCCCGTCAGCGGGCGACAGCGCGACGACTATGAAATCTACGCCCCCATCATCGAGCGCATCCGGGCCCAGGTCGATGTGATCTGCTACCCGACCGTTCCCTTTGCGGGCAGCGCCGATGCGCCTGTGCCGCTCACGCCGGGGCAACGCTTCAGTGCGGTGGAGAAACTGGCAAACGCCGGCCTGATTGAATGGTCGGTTGTCGACCCCGGCTCTACCAATATCTCGCACTATTCAGATATTGCGGACGGGAAAGAGGGCTTCATTTACGCCAACCCGGAATCCCATGTGCGTTACGGGCTGGCGTTGGCGCAGCAGCACGCTATGACGCCGTCCTTTGCAATCTACGAACCGGGTTTCATGCGCCTCGGCGCCGCGCTGCACAAAGCCTATCCCGGTGCGCCGATACCGATTTATCGCCTGATGTTCTCCGACCACATTGCCTTCGGCTTTCCGCCGGCGGATTGGGCTCTTGAGGCTTATCTAAAGCTGCTCGCCCAAGTGGCGCCGCAGGCGCCGTGGATGGTCGCCGGTCTGGGTGTCGAAATTCAGCCGATCATCGAGTTGGCGGTCCGGCGCGGCGGCCATGTGCGGGTGGGGCTCGAAGATTCTCCGCTGGGCAGCACCATCGGCAACCGGGCGCTTGCCGACGACGCGGTGCGTCGCATCCGCGCCGCTGGCGGACGCCTGGCCAGCGCGCCTGAAGTCCGCGCGTCATTGAAGGCCGCGTCGAACCTGGT
>JAYTHT010000353.1:0-4236 GCA_043732365.1 Novosphingobium sp.
ACCGATCAGGCGCGGGGGCGATCCGTGTATAGCGCCAGCCACGCGCAAGGCGTCCAGTTTGCTCTGGCCGGCGGCGTCTTTGACCGTGCTGGCAGCGTCTTTGACCGTGCCAGCAGCGTCGAGCAATGCTTCGGCGACTTCGGGCGTAATATAGGCCTGCAAATCGCCGCCCAGTTTCTGCCCGGCCAGCGCATAACCCGGCCGACGGCGCCGCGCGGCCACATCGTCAAACTTTCGCGTGCCATCAAGGACCGTGATCACAGCGGCGGCACCGGCATCGAGCAGGCGCCCGGCGCGATCGTCAGGCCCAATGATTTCCGCTGTGGTCTTGTCAGGCGCCGATATAGCCAAAGCTTGGCTGTCGAGGATCAGCGCGACCCGCCCGGCCAGCTCGGTCCGGGCCGTGTCGGGATTGGTATCCTTGCCCACATACAGCAGTGGCGCATTCTCGATCAGGCTGCGCAAACCCGATGTCACCACAAACACACCTTTGGGGTCGATCGTCACACGCCGGTGGCCATGCTGAAACGTCGCGCGGCTGTCCTGCGGGATGCGTTCCACCAGTTCAACCGGGGCAAACCAGGCATTGCCGGGATCGTTGGTGCCGCTAACCAGGCCGATATCGAACCATTCGCGCGCCAAATAGCGCAGCGTCTTGGTCTCACCATCGGTGCCCGGTTCGCGCCCGCCATAATCATCGCTGGCCAGCGTTTCGATATGACGGCGCAATGTCGTTTCAAGCGCGGTGTCGTGCGGCGATGAGTGCGCTGGCGCGGCGCGCGCCCCGGCAAGCATGGTGACCAGCAGCACACTGACAACAGCGCGAACTTGCAGCCGTTGTGCCGCGCGCGCTTGCCCCCACCTGTGCCGAAACTGCATTGGCCGATCCTGTTGCACCACACTCGTGCTGTTCCGCCGCATTCGTCTTGTCACGAATGCGGTACGGATTCGTGGCCTGTCTCCACCTGCCTGTCAAATGGTGCGTTTCGGCGCAAGCTTACTTTTGACCAAACCGGTGTTCAAGTGCCACAATCGCCGGTGCGCAAAGCCATAACCAAATGCCGCCCCGGTTTGTGGCCGGGGCGGCAGGGGAGAAGTTACCGCCGATTCTGGTGGTGGTGGTGGTGGTGGTGGTGGTGGTGATGACCATCCAGCCCTGGTCCGGGGCCGGCGGGCTCGTGCCACATATTGCCGTCCCAGCCATAGCCACGCTGGCGATACCAATCGGAATGGTGGTTATGCCAATAGCGCGGCGGGCCGATCAGCCACACCTGACCGTTCCACGAATAGCCGTGGTTGCGATACCAGCGCGCGTTGTGATGGTGGTGATGGTGATGGCCCAGATTGATGCCGGCATTCATTTGTGCAGGGATTACATGGGCATCCGCCATGATCGCATCATCGGCATGCAACCGCGCCATCGCATCGGGCACGGGTACGAGCAAGTCGGCATAGCTGTTGGTGACCGGGATCGGATCGGCCATCGCCAGTGGCGCGAATGCCAAGCTGGCGGCAAGTGCGAGCGCCGCCGCACCTGCCAGCATTATCGTCTTGTGTTTCATGTCATGTCCTTTCGTTTTATCCATGTCCCCACCGATAGGACCAGTTGTATCACGGCTTGGCAGGGTTACTCCCGAACGCGGTTATCAGCTTTCATTCAGCGCCGGGATATCGTTATCGGCCGGCCTTCGCGCCCGCGCCGCGCGATAGAGATTGCGATAAGTGCCGTCGAAAATGGTATGCGTGTCCGATATCCAGCGGGTTCCTTCGGCCAGCTTATCACGGCTGACCGCCAGGCGCCGGGCGCGCAATTCGCGTTGCGCGGTATCCTCCAGCGACATCGGGGAAAGTTCAATCGCGGGATCCTCGGGAATGACCACAAAGGCCATGACCGGCTCGCCTTTGCGAAACACGTGGGTCACGCCCGGCGGCGGCGCGCGGAAAATTGCAAAGAATACCATCGGCCACCATTCCGACCGGATCAGCGCGGGGACCGCGAGCGGGCACGTATACGTCGGATCGGTGAAATAGCGCGGATGCGGCTCTGTGCGCACGGCAAACCCCGCCGGGACTGCGATATCGAGCGACAACTGGTACGAATAATAGTCATCGCCAAACCGGCGAAATGGCGGCCAGGTTGACTCATCTGGCGGGGCGGCGCCCCAATCGGCGTCGAGTTGCACCACGCCACCTACCGTCGTTACGCGCAATTCCGCATCAAACGGATAAAGCAGTTCCAAGCCATAGCGCGCACTTTCCGAGAACGGCAGGCAGTGCCACGGCTGTTCGTGATTGCCATCGGCGCGGGGCTGCTTGTCACCCGCCCAGCCCGGCACTGTCACTCGGATGGCTTGTGGTGGTGGCCGGTCATTGTGCATGCGATAGGTGATTTTAGGCATGGCGTCCTTCCGTCGGTGAACACGCTCCGATTGGATCGTGCAAGATGACTTTGGGATGAACTGCAAACGTGGTTAGAAAACAACCGGGAGGTGTAAATGTTCCGAGAGCAAGTGGTTGAATGGCCTCCGCTATCCATTTATTCGATTGGCGGGGGAACTTTTTGCGGATTTGTGTATTGTTAGAACCATGAAACACGCAATATTCCGTATTTCGCCATCGGACACCATGCGGCTCGCACTCGCGTCGATTGCAGTGGCAAGCATTTTCTCGTTGCTCGGCCCTGTGGCGGCATCGGCGCAGACAGTGGTTGCGCCAAGACCTGTGACCGTAGTCGATGTGGCAGCGGCCCCGGTGGATGAGCTTAATCTGCGCAAGCAAAAATACGACGCCGTGCTGATCAACGCGAAGGGGCATCCCTATGCGATTCCGGGCGGCGGATCATGCCCCGCACTGAACCGCGAAGTTGCTGCATTGAACGGGGCGCTTGGGCCCGACATTGATGAAGCTTCATCATTGACCGAACAGGAAAAGCGATCGCAGGCAGTTGGTGGCACCGCGCGGTCTGTTGTCGGCGGCCTGATCCCGTTTGGCGGCGTCATCCGCGCAATCAGCGGGGCAACCGCCGAAGCACGCCGTCGCGCGCTTTATTTGTACGCAGGATCAGTCCGTCGCGCATTCCTGAAGGGTTACGCCCGGTCAAAGGGCTGCCACATCGTCCGCTATGCGGCGCCCCACCAGTGAAAAATTAATCTTATCGCAGGCGCGTTTTGCCGCGCAGAGCACAACAAAAAAGCCGGGGCGATGCCGCCCCGGCTTTTTTTCAGGCACACTTTTTTGACTAAAATCGAGCCGTTGTTCAGTACACGCGGGCCTTTGGCTTGATGTACGTCGCATCGTCGGTAAGCGTGTATTCATGGACCGGGCGATAGTCGATCCTGATACTGCCGCCCTCGCCGCCCCAGCCGTCAAACCATGCCACTGTGTGCTTCATCCAGTTGACATCATCGCGAGTGGGGTAATCCTCGTGCGCATGGGCGCCCCGGCTTTCCTTGCGGTTAAAGGCGCCGTGCATTGTGACAGCGGCCTGCGAAATCAGGTTATCGAGTTCCAGTGTTTCGACCAGATCCGAATTCCAGATCAGCGAGCGGTCGGTCACGCCGACATCCTTGAACTTTTCGTATGTCGCGGTCAGCTTGTCACAGCCCTCGGCCATCAATTCATCGGTGCGGAATACCGCCGCGTGCTGGCTCATCGTGCGCTGCATTTCGGTGCGGATCTGCGCGGTCGGCGTAGCGCCATTGGCATTGCGGAAATGATCGAGCCGCGAAAGCGCCAGGTCCGCGCTGCCTGCTGGCAGCGCGGCGTGCGCCGTGCCGGGCTGGATCAGTTCCTTCAGGCGAAGCCCGGTGGCACGGCCAAACACGACCAGATCGATCAGTGAATTAGACCCCAGGCGATTGGCACCATGGACTGACACGCAGGCCGCTTCACCCACCGCGAACAGGCCGGGCACGACCGTTTCGGTGTTGCCATCGGCGCCGACGGTCATGACTTCGCCATGATAGTTCGCCGGGATGCCGCCCATGTTATAGTGCACGGTGGGCACAACCGGGATTGGCTGGCGAGTCAGGTCGACGCCTGCAAAAATCTTGCCGCTTTCGGTGATGCCGGGCAAGCGTTCTGCCAGAATCTTTGGATCGATGTGGTCGAGATGCAGGTAGATATGGTCCTTGTGCGGACCAACCCCGCGCCCTTCACGGATTTCCAGCGCCATTGACCGCGATACGACATCGCGGCTGGCCAGATCCTTGGCCGAAGGCGCGTACCGTTCCATAA
>JAYTHT010000354.1:0-13301 GCA_043732365.1 Novosphingobium sp.
TCCCTACATGAAACCCATATCGGCATTTCGAGGAAACAACCGCCAGGCGATCCACTTAGCCGTTGCCGATCCCTGTGCAGACAAACCGAGCCACCTCTATCAATGAGTCCTGAGCATAGTCGCACACGCCTGCCAGGCTTCGTCGAACCTTTTGGCCGCAGTCGGCAATCATGGCTGAGTTTTGCTCACCCTGAAGGCATATTTGTCATTTGTGATTTCTGGCCGAGTCTAATATTTCCAAGCTTTAGGACAGGATTTCAGCCCGATGGAACATAGGCGAATTGCCATTACGGCCGGCGCATCAGGTATTGGCCGCGCCCTCGCCGAAGCTTTCCTCGCCCAGGGCGCAGTGGTGCATGTCTGCGATGTGCAAGAGGCTGCGCTCGACGATATCAGGCAGGCATTTCCTGCGATACATGCATGCCTCGCCGATGTGAGCAGCGAAGCCGACATGGCCCGCTTTTTTGATGGTATCGGCGATGAACTCGATGTCCTGATCAACAACGCCGGAATTGCGGGACCGACCGGTCGCTGTGAAACTCTGGCGCCTGCCGACTGGGCGCGCACCATCGATGTCAATCTCAATGGCACATTTTTGGCAACGCGGCTGGGCATCCCACGCCTGCGCAAAGGCACCGACGCTGCGATCATCAATATGAGTTCGAACTCGGGGCTGTTCGGATGCCCGTTGCGCAGTCCTTATGTTGCAAGCAAATGGGCACTGATCGGGCTGACCAAGACGCTGGCTATGGAGCTTGGGCCTGATGGTATCACGGTCAACGCGATCTGTCCGGCGAGTGTCGAAGGGCCTCGCATCAGGCAGGTCATCGCGCGCGACGCCGCAACACGCGGTTTGGCAACGGACTTTGTCGAAGCCGAATACAGGCGGCAGAGTTCGATGCGCCAATTCATCCAGCCAGGCGAGATCGTAGCGATGGTCGCGTTCCTTGCGTCGCCCGCAGCGCGCAACATATCCGGCCAGGCGATTGCCATCGACGGCCATACGGAGGGTCTGTGGTCCGATCTGGAGCCGGCATAATGGAAACAGTCTGGTACAATCAGGTTGGGCCTGCAACCCAGGTCCTGCAAATTGGCGAACGCCCCGATCCGGTTCCCCAGCCGGGCGAAGTGCGGGTCCGGCTCAAAACGTCCGGTGTCAATCCGTCTGACGTGAAGAACCGCAGCGGAGCGCGCGGGGCGATGGCGCTGCCGTTTCAAATTCCGCATTCGGATGGGGCGGGCGTGATCGACGCCGTGGGCGCAAGCGTTTCGCCAAGCCGCGTGGGTGAACGAGTTTATACCTGGAACGCCGCATGGAAGCGGTCGATGGGCACTTGCGCGCAATATGTCTGCTTGCCGCATGATCAGGCCGTGCATTTGCCCGATGGTGTGGATTTCGCCAGCGGCGCTTGTCTCGGCATTCCTGCGATGACTGCCGCGCATGCGCTGTTCAGCGACGGGGATCTGACCGGCCAGACCGTGCTTGTAACAGGTGGCGCCGGGTCAGTGGGTGAAATCGCCACCCAGTTGGCGCGGTGGGCCGGTGCGCGCGTGATTGCCACAGTCAGCAATCCGGCAAAGGCCGCCGTCGCGCACGCCGCCGGGGCGCACGATGTGATTAATTATCGCACACAGGACGTGCCCGAGGCAGTGCGCGCGATCACCGGCGGTGTCGGTGTCGATCGCGTGATCGAGATCGAATTTGGCGGTAATCTTCCGGTCACCGCGCAGATCATGCGGCCGGGCGGAGTGATTGCGACATATGGGTCGATGGCCGTCCCTACGCCCGATCTGCCATTTTATCCGCTTATGTTCGCCAATGTCACAGTGCGGATGGTGTTGGTGTATCTGCTGGCGCAGCAAGACCGGGCAAAGGTCATCGACCGTCTGGCCAGGGCGATGGCGGATGGGGCCCTCCATCCGCGTATTGCCTTGCGGGTCCCGCTGGCAGATACCGCAGTGGCGCACGGTGCGGTGGAAAGCGGCGACCTGATCGGTAATGTGGTCGTCGATATTCCCTGATCGAACCGGGCGAATGGCTTGAAAGGTTCCATGGCGCGCAATTTTCCACCGCTCGCAGCATTGCGCGCCTTTGAGGCGGCGGCGCGGCATGGGTCGTTCAAGCTGGCCGCCGACGAATTGCACGTGTCCCCCTCGGCAGTCTCGCATCAGGTCAAACATCTCGAAGACATCTTCGGCTTTGACCTGTTTCATCGCAGCGCGCGCTCAATCGACCTGACGCCGTCGGGCATAAAGTTCTTCCCGTATCTCAGGGACGCGTTCGACCACATCTGGGCCGGCACGCGCGCAGTCCGCGCCGCGCAACGGCCCGAAGTGATATCGGTCCAGACGTATTCGACGATCGCTGTACAATGGCTGATTCCGAGGCTTGGTTCATTCCGCCAGCGACATCCCGACATCGATCTGCGTGTCATCACCACCCAGGTCGATGCCGATTTCGATGACGAAAGTATCGATATCGGCCTGATGATCGGCTGGCCAAAAAATCCGCTGCTCAACAATGTCTATCTGTTTTCGCCGACGATTTTCCCGGTTTGCAGCCCCGATGTGGCGGCGACACTCGACTGTCCCGCCGCGCTGGCGAATGCCACGATCCTTCAGGTCCACCCCTCGCCTTCGGACTGGCAGCAATGGCTTGAGGCGCAGCGGATTGGTCGGGGATATCCTGATGCCGTTGATCCTGACGCCATTGACCCTGACGGAGGCCTGCGGTTCGACAGCTACGACCATGCCCTGAAAATGGCGGCGCGGGGTCTTGGCGTGGCGATTGCGATGCAGCCCTATGCGGCCGAGGACCTGGCGAACGGGGCACTCGTCCCGGCCTTTCCGGGTAAAGATGTCCCCGCGCACGGCGTCTGGTACATTAGCTATGTCGAAAACCGTCTGAAAGGCGCAAACAGTCATGCTTTTGCAAAATGGCTAATACAGGAGGTCGAAAACGATCCTGACCTGTCCGGTTTGCGCGATCCCGAGCTGGTGCAAGATTTCAGACCCCGGAAATATTGAACCATGGCTTACCCGATTTATGACGAGCATGACTCTAGTTCATGCTCGAGCGTGAAAATGTCGTTTGTGACATTACCGCGACGACGACAGTTTGGTAAGATGGACAACGCCAAATCAATCCTTGCCGACTTCCCTCCTTGCCTGTCGCAAAGGGGTTTTCATTGCCTCCGGTTTAGTAGCCTGCGATTGTCAGGTTTTATCCGGGCTGACTACCAATGAGCAGTCCGTTGCCAGCTTCCGGCCACCGCCCGACGGTCGACGGGGTCGTGTTCATGACGGCATTCCTGGTCGTAGTCGGCATTTGCGTGCCGTTGCTTGTCTGGCCGGATGCCTCAGGCCCTGCAATTGTGGCGGTTTATGACTGGATTGCCGGCCATTTTGGCATTTTCTACCAGTGGGCAGTGCTCGGGCTGGCAGCGTTTCTGGGCTGGATCGCTTTCGGTCGACATGGCAAAATCATGCTTGGTAATGGTGATGAACGGCCCGATTTCAGCACGTTCAGCTGGATCTCCATGATCTTTTGTGCAGGCGTCGGGGCGGGTCTCATTTATTGGGCTACGATCGAATGGACGCATTACATCGGCAATCCACCTTTCGATGCCAAACCGTTCAGCGCCGAAGCACGCAACTGGGCGACGAGTTACGGCCTCTTCCACTGGGGTCCGCTGGCCTGGACAATCTACGCATTGCCAACGGTCGCCATCTCTTATCAATATTATGTCAGGGGTGTGCCAAGCCTGCGGCTTTCGACGGCGATCCACGGACTTTTGCCGCATGGTGCCTTGGCGCGGGGATTGGACCGCGCGCTCGATGCCTTGTTCATGTTGTGCCTCATGGCCGGCGCTGGCACCTCGATCGGCTTGGCCGTACCCATGATTTCCGCCTCATTTGCTGACGCACTCGGAATCCATCGCACATTGGCTACAGATATCGGTGTCGTCCTGTGTGCCGTCAGCATGCTGACAATTGCGACTTATGCCGGGTTGTCACGCGGCATGGCGCGGTTGGCAGAAATCAACGTCTGGTTGATCTTCGCATTCCTGATGTTCGTGCTTGCCGCGGGACCGACACTGTTTATTTTGCGTCAAGGCACGGAAAGCATCGGCTTCATGCTGCAGAACGCTATCCGCATGGCAACGTATACCGACCCTGTCACGCGCAGTGGTTTCGTAGAAAACTGGACGATCTTCTACTGGGCCTGGTGGATCACCTATGGCCCGATCGTTGGGATTTTCGTCACGCGCATCTCGCGTGGCCGCACCTTGCGCGAACTGATTGTGTCGATGGCCGTGTTCGGAAGCCTCGGCGCCTGGATGTTCTTCGTCATATTGGGCGACTACGGGTTCTGGATAGACCTCCGCGGGATCGTCCCTGTCCGCCAGATCGTCGAGCAACAGGGCACGGGTCCTGCCATTTCTGCTGTCATTGGCAGCCTGCCGGCAGGCAATGCCATGCGCCTGATCTTTGCCGCGATCGCGGTTATCTTCATCGCCGGAACATACAACAGCAAGGCTTATGCGCTCGCTGCAAGCTCAATGCGCGATCTGGGCGCGGGGGAGGATCCGCCACGATGGAACCGTGTTTTTTGGGCCTTAATGCTCGGCTTGTTTCCGATCGCCCTGATGGCCGTACCTGGTGGCATCAAAGTGGCTCAGTCGGCAGTACTCATCGCATCGCTGCCGCTGCTGGCAGTCGCCGTTCTGATGGCGATCAATCTCTATCGCAGCCTTAAGGACCGGACATGCTGACACTTGACCATCTGTTGACATTCACAAACCCCATCATGGCACAGGCGATCGGTCAGACACCCTTTGGACGGCGCACGACCTTCATCGTCGGGGAAGGCACTTTTGAGGGACCTCGGCTTCGCGGCCGGATCCTGCCGGGTGGCGGGGACTGGATGCTCGAAGGCAGCAGCGGCTTGTGTCAACTCGACGTGCGAAAGACCTTTGAAACCGACGACGGTGCGTTGATCGATGTGCGGTATATCGGGCTTTACCGCTATAGCGATACGGTGAACGCGCGTCTGGCTGCGGGGCAGTCCTGCGGGTTTGGAGAAACGCTGTTCCAGGTTCAGGCCCGTTTCGAAACGGGTGCCGAAAAGTACCACTGGCTCAATGACACACTGGCTGTCGGCGAAGGACGCGAAACCGGCACAGGCGTGATTTACCAGCTTTACGCCATCGCGAACACCGCACAGACCTGAAACCTTCCGATCAAGCGATCCGGGCACCCTGGCGCCGAAGTTCCGCCTGAACGGACACGATATCAACATCGTGGAAATTGCGACCGGTGCGCAGCGAGATGGCTGCCGCTACCCCCGCGCCCTGGCCCGCCACGGCGCAACACATCATGTTGCGCACGGCGGCATGGCTAACTTTGTCGCCGCTGATGCTGCGCCCGTGACTATCAGGTTGCGCGGCCCGGAACGAGGCAGCATCGCGCGGTACAGGACCTGAAAATAAAGGCCGGTGGTCGGTATGATCAGCAGGCCGTAGCCATCGATGAATTCGGGAAAGATGCCGATGGAATCGTCAAACCGGACCTCGCCGCGAACATCCGCACTCACCATGTTGTACACTGCGTCGATCTTGCGCGTATCGCGAATCCCCAGCGTCATGCCAAAATTCCTGAGCTTGGCGGTATCGCAACCAGGCATGAACCGGCGCAGCGCCTCGATCGCCAGCATGGCCTGACGCCTGTCTTCGATTTCCCCGTACGTCAGATCGTCGGGATTGGTGCCGTCGAGCGTTATATGCACCATGTTAAGGTAAGTCAGATCCCCCTGATCCGAAACTGTCCCCCAGGTCCCCGCAATCGTCGCCAGATTGTCGGGCAGCCTTGGCCCAGACGGCATATGCCTGCCATGTCAATCGGCGTCCAAACGGGGGTCTGACTCAATTTCCGTGCAAATATTGGTCATGCTGGTGCCATGAGGCTTGCCTTGAGCAAGTCGAGCTTGGCGCGGCCGTACATCTGGCACTTGATCGACTTGAGGCGGTTAACCGCGCGTAGCAGCATATCACAGCGACCGATCCGCCAGCCGTATACCAGCCCGATGGCTTTCGAGCAGAAATGGCTTGCCGACCAAATCAGCTTGGCGGCATAATCAACGCGTCAAGGGAGACGCTGCACGAGGGCAAGGTCAATCCACAATCAGTCAGTTAAACAGACCATTCACGACGACCCGGAAATCCAGCCCGCACAGCGCCCAGCACGCTGGACAGCCACAGATGCCCAACCCAGCGTGTCCACGCTACACAACCCCGCAAACGCAAATTTGAACCCAACGACGATCAATCGTGTCACACAACCGTTCGTCACCGTGCCAAACCACCGTTCCAAACCGTCTCGCACAGCCCAAAACCGTGCGATAGACCGTGCAAATCAGATACAACTTTTACGCTAGGTTAATCGCTTGAATTATTGTTAAAAATGGTAGCGGAGGAGGGACTCGAACCCCCGACACGCGGATTATGATTCCGCTGCTCTAACCAGCTGAGCTACTCCGCCCCGAAGGGTCGCCTTGCGCCGGGCCAAAGGCACGCGTTTGGGCAGAACGGGCGCATAAGCGGGCGCTGCGATGGGGTCAACCGGGAAATTGCGCTGCAACGCCCCGTTTGACCCCATTCGACAGCGATCAGAACTTGTTGGAGAATTTCAGGCCGAGAAAGCGCGGCTTGATTGGTAGCGCGCGGGTCGATGCCGAACAGATTGTGATCGCGCAGAATGTATTGCGCGACAGTTCGCCGCGTTCGTCGAACAGGTTTTCGACAAACAATTCGACGCTCCACTTGTCGTGGCTGACCCCGCCCGAAAAATCGATGCTGGTGAATGCTGCTGGATCACCGAGCAGCGAGTCCTTGGTCGGGCTGAGGTTTGACGTGGACGAAGACTGATGATCGGCGGCAACTTGCGCAAAGGAATTGAGTGGCCCCACCTGGGTTTCATAGCGCACCTGCATCTGGCCCTTGAGTCTGGGCTGGCGCGGCAATCGGGTGCCTTTTGCGGCCTCGATATGAGCGGGGTTGGTGGCGCAATCGGTGTAGAACGCAGTAGACTGGTAGCCCGGGACGAGGGCGCAGAAATCGGTCGACAGCTTGCCGTCATTGTAAGCGCCCGACCCTGAAATGCTGAAGTGCCCCAGTTTCCATTCAAAGTCGCTTTCAATGCCAAATATATGGGCATTGCCGGCGTTGACGATCATATTGTTGCCGTTGAAGCCCTGGGGCACAAATACATACTGCACACCTTTCCAGTTTTCGAAATATCCCGCAACGTTCAATCTGAAATTGCGATTCCAGGTTGTCTTGAATCCGACTTCATAATTGGCGAGCGTGTCGGCATGAAACGGCTGGGTGGGGGCAATCGTGTTGCTGCCGCCCGGCCGGAATCCGGTCGAATACGTGGCATAGACCATTTTGTCCGGCCTGACCTGATACGTCAGGCTGACTTTGTGCGTTTCGCCGGCCTGGTTGTAGCGCGGAACCGGAACCAGCGTCGTGGTGCCCGAGGGTGTGTAATACGAACCGTTGTTGCACGCCTGGAGGCGCGGCGCGGTGAATGGCGTGGCACAACCGGCGCCGATTTCCTGCGCGGCCGCGAGCGCGGTGCCGTCAAACCCGATTGAGTTGTTCTTCGCGCGGAACAGGCGGATGCCACCGGTCAATTTCAGATCATGCACGATCTCGTATGTGCCTTCGGAAAACAGCGCGTAATCCTGATAGGTGCGGTCGATTTCGCTGAGATAGAACGCATCGCCCCGCAATAGTTCGCTGACCGTGGTGCCGGCGGTTGCGCCGCCCGCGCTCGTGCCAAAGGCATCGACCGCGCTGCTCAGGCCAGGAATAGCGTATTGCTCGTTGATGTTCTTTTTCTGGAATTGATAGAATCCGCCAACCGTCAGAGAAAACGGCCAGGATTTGGGGACGGAAATGCGCACTTCCTGAGTGAATTTATTATAAGTGTTGTTGCCCAGATAAACCTGGGTCGGATTGAGCAGATTACCGTTTTGTTGGTGGAACCACTGATATTGCGCATATTGCGGTTTGTTATAGGCCACCGAATAGTACGAATAATCATTCGAATTCTTGACGCGGCGATGCATATATCCGGTCGATGAGACGACATCGAAATCGGCGATTTTGCCGTTGATCGTCAGCGCCGCCTGATACCAGCCGTCGCGATCTTCCGACGGATTGAAATCATGAACCGTCAAGTCCCCGAAGCGGGGATCAAAGTTGAACGAACCTTTGGCATCAAGATACTGATAGATCAGCTGCGGCATGATTTTCCAATCACCGAACTCACCCAGCACTGTGACACGTCCGCCGTATTCGTTGACCGGGTTGGCATTGCGTTTGGCGATGTTGTTGACGGAATTGCCAGGAACCGAACTGCTGTTGCTGGTGGTATACGTCCCCGTAGGCTGTTGCGTGTTGCGGTCGTAGACGTTGTACGTGTAACTCGCCGGGGCATTGTCGATATAGCCACCGGCATGGTCGTAATAGGCCACCAACCGTACGGCGATATTTTTTGACACGGGAATATTGATGAACCCTTCATCAACCGTGCCGAAATTTTTGCCGGCCCGGCTAAATTTGTTGAGTTCAACGTCATAGCCACCTTCGAGCACGCCGAGCTTGGGCTTGTTAGTGATCAGGCGCAGCGTGCCTGAAAGCGAGCTCGATCCAAACAGCGTGCCTTGCGGCCCTGACAACGCCTCGACCCGGGCCATGTCATAGACGTGGATTTCGGGCATGCGCCCGGCGGTGGTCATGGGGATTTCGTCTAGATAGACCCCCGCGGTTGACAGCGCAGCGGAATCGCCCGTGCCGGCGTCAAAGGCTACGCCGCGGAAAAACAGGTCCGACCGGCCGGGTCCGAGCGAGGCAAAACTGACCGAGGGTAGCAGCGCAACATAGTCCGAGAAATTGACCACCTGGCGCTGTTCGAGTTTTTCCGTCGTCAGCGCTTGCAGGCTGATCGGAACTTTCTGCACGCTTTCCGAACGGCGGGTTGCGGTCACGACGATTTCGCCGAGCCCGGCTGGCGTTGGATTGGTGGCGGCGGCCTGATCGGCGGGGGCCGACGCCTGCGCAAACGCGCCCGCCGGTGCCAGCATGGTCAGGCTGGTCGCGGCAAACAGCAGGCATTTGCGCGCGCGGCTGTCCTGATGACGCATGAATTTCTGGTACATTGGTGGCCCCCTAGTTCCGGTGTCTGACCTGTTCCCTGGTGCCGGGGCTTAACGCCCTGTTTTTTGGTTGTTTCCCGGCAGGGATCACAGACAGTTCGCAAACGAATTCACCCTTTCAGCCCGCGATTGTCAATTATCTTCTCAAAAACATCCTATCTGATCGGCTGGTGTGGTGAAAAAGTCACGAAATGTCGCGCCGCGCATGGACCAAGCGCATGGCGGGGCAACTGTGATCGCGCAGAGTTTTTCCTGCACGTCATCATCATCATGCTTTCAACAACAAGTGATCGCGTTCCCACGAGCTGATGACCTCGTCATACGCGGCCAGCTCGTTCATTTTGATCTCGTAAAAGGCACGGATGAAGTTTTCGCCGAGCAGTTCCATGATCGGTTCGCACGCGATCATCTGTTTCAGCGCGGCATCCAGATTGCGCGGCAGCGTGCGCGGTTCCAGATAGGCATTGCTGGTGATCAGCGGCATCGGCTCGATCTTGTCGCGCAGTCCGATAAACCCGGCGGCCAGTGTTGCGGCAATCGCGATATAGGGATTGGCGTCGGCGCCCGGCAGGCGGTTTTCGATCCGCGTGTTCTGCGCGCTGGAGGTCGGGATGCGCAAGCCGCAGCTGCGATTGTCATGACCCCATTGCACATTGATTGGCGCGCTGTGCGCCGGGCGCATCCGGCGGAACGAATTGACATTGGGCGCAAACAGCGGTGCGATTTCGGGTAAATAGCGTTGTAGCCCGCCGACGAAATGGCGAAATTCATCGGTAATGCCGGCCTCGTTGCCAAACAGATTGCGACCTTCGCTGTCTTCGGCGGAAATATGCAGATGCATCGCGCTGCCCGGCTGGCTTTCCATCGGTTTGGCCATGAATGTGGCATAGACGCCGTGTTTCAACGCGACCTGGCGGACGATGCGTTTGAAAATCGTCACCTGATCGCACAACGCGACCGGTTCACCATGGTTGAAATTGATCTCCAGCTGCGCCGTGCCGCTTTCGTGGATCATCGTGTCGAGTTGCAGCGAGGCGATTTCCGAATTGTCGTAAATCTCCTCGATAATGTCTTCAAATTCGTTCACCGATTCAAGGCCATAGGGCTGAGGCGAGCTTTCCGTCCGGCCCGACCGCCCGCGCGGCGGGACAATCGGCAGATCGGGATCGGCATTGATTTCGGTCAGATAAAATTCGAGTTCGGGCGCGACCACCATCGTCCAGCCGATTTCGGCAAACCGGTCGAGCACACGTTGCAGCACATAACGCGGGGCAATTTCAAACGGGGCGCCATCGCGATGCAGCGCATCGGCCACTACAAAGGCGGTCGGCGTGCGAAAACCGGGCGCGACGCAGATCGAGCGGATGTCCGGACGCAGCGACACGTCTGGGTCGCGATAGAGGAAATCGTCGGCGTCGGTGTCGGCGTAATTGCCGGTGATCGTCACCGAAAATACGCTCGATGGCAGGCGCAGGCTCATGCTGCCGGCAGACGATACGAATTTGTCGGCGGGAAAGACTTTGCCGCGCACCACGCCGTTGATGTCGGGGACGAGGCATTCAACTTCGCTGATACCGCGCGCGCGTATCCATTCGGCGAAGTTTTCAGCCGGGCCAGCTTGGGGAAGTGCTTCGTCGGTCATTTTCGTGTTCCGTCTTGGATGTGTCGCGCCGCAGGCCGGTCAAAATCGATCGCGCAGCGCCATAAATCGCATGGCCAGGGCCTGGGTCGGCCACCGCAGCCACGGTCCTCCGGGAAATCGCGGGCTGGGCAGGCGTCGCACGAGATCATACCCGCTATTGGCCTTGCCCGCCATGGCCAGCCCTACCGCCTGCCCCAACCACGGCGCCAGGACTACGCCGACGCCCGAAAAGCCGTTTACCGCATACAAGCCGGGGCGTGGTTCGATCGCGAAGGGCAGGCGATTGGGCGAAATCGCCAGCGTCCCGCCCCAGGCATGGCTGATCGGTACATCGGCCAATTGCGGGAATATGTGCAACAGGTGCGGCCGGACAAACGCCGCAATATCGTGCGGCATGCGCGTGCCATAGCTTTCCCCGCCGCCAAACAGCAGGCGATGATCGGGCGTCACACGGAAATAATACACGACGAACCGCCCATCTGACACCGCCGCGCCATTGCGGATCAGGTCTGTTGCGCGCGCAGGATCGAGCGGCACGGTGGTCGCAATGTAATTGTTGACCGGCAGCACGCGGGCATCGCCTTGCGGCACCAGCGCATGGGCATAAGCGCCGGTGGCGTCGAGCACTTTTCCCGCGCGGATCGTTCCGTGCGGCGTCGTCACATGCCACCCGTCGCCGGCCGGATCGAGCGCGATGCAGGGCGTATGGGCATGCAGCACCGCGCCAGCGTCCTGCGCCGCCCGCGCCATCGCCTGCGCCAGTTTCAACGGGTGAAGATGCCCGCCGCGTCCATCGAAACTGCCGCCGTGATAGTCGCCGCTGCCCACTGTGGCGCGCATTTCGTCACGCGACATCGGCGTCAGGCTGTCATAGCCATAGCGATCGCGCATCATTGCGACGTGCGCATGGGTTGCGGCGACTTGCCGGGCGCGGTGATCGGCATGGATCAGCCCGGGGCGATAGTCGCAAGCATCGGGTGCCAGCGCGATCAGCGTGTCGAGATGGTCGCGCGCATCGATCGCCGCGCACCATAGCGCGCGCGCCACGTCGGTGCCGACGGCCTGGTCCAGCCACGGCTGATCCTGCTCCCACCCGACATGCACTTGTCCGCCATTGCGGCCCGATGCGCCCCAGGCGATCGGCCCCATTTCGACCAACCGCACCGACCGGCCCATCCGCGCCAGCGCCAGCGCCGCGCCCAGCCCCGTGAACCCACCGCCAATCACACAGAAATCGGTCACAACATCGCCGCCCAGCGCCGGGGCGCCTATCGGCGGACCACTGCTGGCGGCATAAAATGAGCTGGGAAAGCGGCTGATATCCTCGCCGCCTGGACCTGCCCGCCAGGTGGACCGACGCTCAAACATTGGCATTCAATCTACCAGCGGCGCCCGGACCGGTCAATCAATCGCGGGCTATCTCAGACTCTGATCCGAAACGCGCGAACGAGCGAGTTTTGCAAGTCTGTACCGGCCTGCTGCCCGCCAGACCGGGCACCGCACCGGGCTGGTGAATTGCGCCTATGCTGTAATCGGCGGAATATGGCTGAAAATCATGGCATAAGCGCGCGCTTGACACAGGACCGCGCTTACTGCGAAATGCTGGACGATCGTACGAAATTCGGGGTTTAAAATGTCTGTCACGCTGACCATCAATAGCGAAAAACGCACGTTTGACGTGGCCCCGGAAATGCCGCTGTTGTGGCTGTTGCGCGATGTCGCGCGGATGACCGGCACAAAGTTTGGTTGCGCTGCCGGATTATGCGGTGCGTGCAGCGTACTGATCGATGGCACGCGCGTGTTCGGATGCCAGACCCCGGCGGCCGATGCCGTTGGCAAGTCGATCACGACGATCGAGGGCCTGACCCAGCAACCGTTGGGCAAAGCGCTGATTTCGGCATGGGACGAGGTCGATGTGGTCCAGTGCGGCTATTGCCAGCCGGGCCAGATCATCGCCGCTGCGTCGCTGATCAAGGACAATCCCAAACCCGATGACGCCGCCATCGATGCTGGCATGTCCGGCAACATCTGCCGTTGCGGCACGTATCCGCGCATCCGCGCCGCGATCCACCGCGCGGCCGAAATTCACGCCGGAGGCGCTATGGCTAAATCAGAACCGGCTAAATCAGAACCGGCTAAATCAAATCGGGCCAAGGGAGATCGGGCATGAGCGGCGGCGCAACCCGGCGTGATGTGCTGGTCGGATCAGGCGTATTGACGGGATCGCTGGTCATCCCGATGGCGCTGGGCGCCGGGCGCAGCCGTGCGGCGGGCGTTCCGTCGGTGGCAGGGCCTGCAGTTGCAGGTAATGCCTGGCTTGGCGTTGATAGCGAAGGGTGCGTGACACTGGCCTTGCCCAAGACCGAAATGGGCCAGGGCGTCTGGACCACGATCACGATGATCGCCGCAGAAGAACTGGCGGTAAAACCCGCCGAC
>JAYTHT010000355.1:0-4228 GCA_043732365.1 Novosphingobium sp.
GCGAACATGCCGGGTCGATCATGCCGGGCTTCACCCATTTGCAGACCGCGCAGCCGGTCACGCTGGGCCATCATTTGCTGGCGTATTACGAAATGATCAGGCGTGACCGGTCGCGGTTGGCCGATGCGCGCGTACGGATGAACGAATGTCCGCTTGGCGCGGCGGCACTGGCCGGGACCGGGTTTCCAATTGATCGCGTGGCCACGGCGACGGCTCTCGGATTTGACCGGCCGACTGCCAACAGCCTCGATTCGGTGTCGGACCGCGATTTCGCGCTCGACTTCCTGATGACGGCCGCGCAGATTTCGCTGCACTTGTCGCGACTGGCCGAGGAATTCATTATCTGGGCGAGCCAGCCGTTCGGCTTTGTCGCGCTGCCCGACAGCCTGTCGACCGGCAGTTCGATCATGCCGCAAAAGAAAAACCCCGATGCCGCCGAACTGGTGCGCGGCCATTCGGGGCGTATCATCGGCAGCCTGACCGCGCTGATGATCACGATGAAGGGCCTGCCACTGGCCTATTCGAAAGACATGCAGGACGATAAACCCCCGGTGTTTGAGGCCGCGTCGCTGCTCACGCTGTCGGTCGCGGCGATGACTGGAATGGTGGCGGAGGCACGGTTTCGCACCGATCGCATGCGCGCGGCGGCGGAACTGGGCTATGCCACCGCGACCGATCTGGCCGACTGGCTGGTGCGTCAGGCGGATATTCCGTTTCGCGAGGCGCACCATATCACGGGCACGGCCGTACGCCTGGCCGAAAACCGCGGCATCGCACTGGACCAACTGCCGATCGGCGATTTGCGTGCGATCGATGCGCGGATCGACGAACGGGTCTATGCTTCGCTCAGCGTCGAGGCGTCGGTCGCCGCGCGCGCCAGCCATGGCGGGACCGCCCCGGCACAAGTCAACATACGCGTGGCCGATGCGCGCCGCGCGCTCGGTCTGGAGTTGTGATCATGCACCATTCAAAGACTGCCACGCTGATGATTGTGGCCCTGAGCGCTTTGACACTATCGGGATGCGGCAATCGCCGGGTGCTCACACCGCTGGCAGGCCACGCTTTGCCTCGCGAACCTTATGGCAGCAGCTATCGCCCAAACGCCGATCAATTGCTGAAACCCCCGATCACGGCCAAACCCGAACGTACCGTCGATGCACGCGTCCGATCCGAAGAACGCGCCGACGATCCGTTCGACCTGCCCCCCGAAAATTGATCCAAGGCCCCCTTCAATGGACCATTTTGAATACCACAACGGCGTGCTGCATGCCGAATCCGTGCCTTTGCCGATGATCGCCGATCAAATCGGCACGCCGGCCTATGTGTATTCGCGCGCCACGCTGACCCGCCATGCGCGCGTGTTTCGCGATGCGCTGGCGATCCTGCCGTCGGTGCGGATCGCGTTTGCGGTCAAGTCGAACCCCAATCTGGCAGTGCTTAAAGTGCTTGCGGCAGAAGGGTATGGCGCCGATGTCGTGTCGGGGGGAGAGCTGGAACGCGCGCTCGCCGCCGGGATGACGCCCGATAGCGTGGTGTTTTCGGGCGTTGGCAAAACCCATGCCGAAATGACGCGCGCATTGCAGGCCGGGATCGGCCAGTTCAATCTGGAAAGCCTGGAAGAAGGGCTGGAGCTTGCCGAAATCGCGCGGGGCTCGGGCGTGATTGCGCGGTGTGTGTTGCGGATCAATCCCGATGTCGACGCGGGCACGCATGGCAAGATTTCGACGGGCAAGGCGGAAAACAAATTCGGCGTGCCGTTTGACCGCGCGGCGGCAATTTATGCGCGGCTGACCGCCGAGCCGGGCCTGACCATGCGCGGGCTGGCGCTGCACATCGGCAGCCAGCTAGCGCGGCTGGACCCGCTGGAGGCGGCATTCACCAAACTCGGCGGGTTGATGCGCGTGATCCGCGATGCCGGGCATGCGGTCACACACATGGATCTGGGCGGTGGGATCGGGGTGCCGTACAAGGCCGGCGAAGTGTTTCCACAGCCCGAAGACTATGCCGCGATGGTCGCGCGGGTCGCCGCCGATTGGGGCGTGACATTGATGTTCGAACCTGGCCGCGTGATCACCGGCAACACCGGCGTGCTGTTGACGCGCGTGATCCGGGTCAAGGAAGGCGCCGTGCATCCCTGGGTGGTCGTCGATGCGGCGATGAACGATCTGGCGCGTCCGGCGCTGTATGATGCGTGGCATGATTTCGCGGCGGTGGCGCCCAATGGAACGAGGATGACCGCCAATATCGTCGGACCCGTTTGCGAATCGAGCGATACCTTTGCGATGGCGCGCGATATCGATGACGTTGCGCGCGGGGATCTGACCGTGTTCCGCACCGCCGGCGCCTATGGCGCGACTATGGCCAGCACCTACAATTCGCGCGACATGGTACCAGAGGTGATGGTCGATGGCGAACAATGGGCGGTGGTTGCCGACCGGATCGTGCCTGCCACAATTCTGGCAGCCGAACGCGTGCCGGATTTCCTGCTATGATGTTGCCGGCTCTGCCGCTGTTTCATCGCATCAAAGGCCAGCCGGTGATCGTGCTTGGCGGCGGCGATGCGGCGGTAGCCAAACGTCGGCTGGTTGAACGCGCCGGCGGTGTGGTTGTCGATGACCTGGCGCAAGGCATCAATGAGGGCGCACGGCTGGCGTTCATTGCGCATGATGACGAGACAGCTGCGCGCGCCGATGCGGTGCGCGCGCGTTGCGCGGGGTTGCTGGTCAATGTCGTGGATCGGCCTGAACTGTGCGATTTTACCACGCCATCGCTGGTCGATCGCGCGCCCGTGCTGATCGCGGTCGGCACGGGCGGGGCGAGCGCGGGGCTGGCCAAAGCGGTGCGGTTGCGGATCGATGCCATGTTGCCGCAGGGTCTGGGTGCATTGGCCGACGCGCTGTTTGCCGCACGCGGCGCATTGCGCGCGCGCTGGCCAGATGGGGCGACGCGGCGCCGCGCGCTCGATGGCGCGCTGGGTGATGGCGGTATCCTCGATCCGTTTCGCGATTACACAAACGATGCGGTGGCCGCATGGATTGGGGGGGCGACACCTGCAGCGCCGGGGCGCCATGTCATCAATCTGATCAGCGCCGATCCTGATGACCTGACGTTGCGGCAAGTGCGCCTGCTGGGGCAAGCTGATGCGCTGGTTGCGCTCCCCAACGTGTCGTCTGCGATCCTGGCGCGCGCGCGCGCCGATGCATTGCGGCTGGCGCCCGGCGATGCGGAGCCCGACGGCATCGTCGTGGAATTGCGGCTTTAAGCTTTTATGGGCGAAAGCTGAAAATTCATCCAGCAGCTGGCGACCGGGCGGCCGCGGTCGGCTTGCCATGCCTCGATCCGCACATTGGCGACGCGGCGCCCGGCGCGTAACACTTCGCCGCGCGCAAAAATCCGTTCGGGCAGGCCGGAGCGCAGGAATTCGACTTTGATATTGATCGGTTTGATCCGCACCGTGATGCCCTTGCGCTCCAGCTCTGCCGCCAGCGCGGCATAGCCGGCCATTTCCAGCAGGCCGCCGATCGCGCCGCCATGGAGATACCCGGGGCGGCCCAGCGCACGTTGGCTGAAATCCATTGCGATCAAAGGACTGTCATCGACGATCCCGGCAATTTCCATGCCCATGGCCCGGGCATATGGGGGCAATTGATTGCTGTTCATGGCTTTACCAAATCCTGGCCCCATCCCGGCCCATCAATCAGCATGAATATGCCAACGACGTGCGCCACCGGATCGGAACTGTCGCCATCGTGCGCAATGCCGCGGACAAACGCCATCGATCGTCGCACTTGATAGCATTCGGCGCGCGCAATGATCGCCTTTCCCGGCGTGGCCGTGCGGGTATAATCGATCCGCAGGTCCAGCGTGACTTGTGGGCGAAGCACGCCTGTGCGGGTCCACACCGACAGCGACGTCGTATTGTCGAGCAAGCTGATGATCGGTCCCGATGCGATTACGCCGGTTTCGGGGTCGCCGACCAGATCCGCGCGCCAGTCCAGGCCCAGCTCAATCCAGATATCGCCGTGGTCGCGATAGTGCATGCCGATAAAGTTGCCATGACCGCCCTTGTTCATCCATTCAGACCACTTTGCCGGGTCGAATGGCGCGTTGGCACTAAAGAGATGTGCGGCGTTTTCATTGGCATCATGCTGGTTCATTGCGTCGTCCTGCATGGGCGCGTGGCGCGTTGCAACGAATTTTGGGCAAACCCGGCCTGAATTTAAGAACC
>JAYTHT010000356.1:0-1173 GCA_043732365.1 Novosphingobium sp.
GGCGCGGTCACGATGGGACTGGGATCAAGCTTTGGCCTGCTGGGCGTGCTTATCGACAGTTCCGCGCATGCCAATCAGAACAAGCGCGATCAGGCCTTCATCACCGCCGCACTCGATGCCAAGGCCCAGGCCAAAGTGCTGAAGGATCTTGATCTGCCCAACCTGCTGCACTTGCCGCCGTCGTCGTTGATCATGCACGATCAGGGTATCGATCTGAAAACCGACGACACCAAGCGGCTGAGCGATTCAACCTCGCCCTGCTATTATGAATTCGTCGTGCGCACGCTGTCCTACATCAAAACCGCTGCATATGCGCCGCAAATGCGCACATTCCTGTCGATCCGCGGCTTTGACGGGGCGACCATCAAAACCGATTTCCGCGATTCAAAGCACGGCAACCTTGACGTCAAATTGCCCAAGGAAGGCGAAGACACTGGCCCCGCGACCGACGCTCTGATCGGCGCATTCAGGTTCGACGTGACCTTTTTTGCGAACAAATTTGCGAAAAAGAAGGCGTGAAGCCGGTTATGACCCGGGGGCAACGCACAACGCGCGTTTGCCCCCGGCCCGGCACGATGGTGCGCCAGACTATGCGGTTGGCGCGGCTTGCCGGTCTGCCTGGCACGCTTCTGTTGCTGGCAGGCTGCGCAACCGTGGTGCGCGGTACGCATGAAACATTCCACATCGTTTCAACGCCAGCGGGTGCGCTGGCACAACTGTCAACCGGCGAAAGCTGCACCACGCCATGTGCAATGGAAATTGCCCGCGCCAATCCGTTTCAGGTGCGCGTGGCAAAGCCGGGTTTTGTAACCCAATTGGCGCCGGTGCGGTCGGTAACCAGCGCAGCAGCGGGCATCGCCCTGCTCAGCAACGGGATCATCGGTGGCCTCGTCGGTGCCTCGGTCGATCTGTCGAGCGGCGCGATGCGCAATCTGACGCCCAATCCCGTGCGTGTTGATCTGGTCCCGGTGGCGGCCGATCCGCCAGTGCCGGCGACAAGCCCGGCAACAACGGCTGTCGCGCCCGATCCTGTACTTGCGTCGTCCGGCGCAGCCCCCGTGCAGGCACCGGCTGCAACCCCGACCCCCGCCGCACAGTAACGCCATCATTTGCCAGATTAATCGCCGATCGTTCCACCCCGCAGAAGGCGGCGTGCGCGTATCAGGCGGGCCG
>JAYTHT010000357.1:0-1172 GCA_043732365.1 Novosphingobium sp.
ATTCTGGCGCGACAGCATGGCGACGCGGCGCTGCCTGATCCCGGTCGGCGCCTGGGCAGAGGCCGAAGGAGCAGCGGGGCGGATGACGCGCACGTGGTATTCATTGCCGGGGGATGCCCCATTTGCGGTGGCCGGGCTGTGGCGCAATACCGACCAATGGGGCGATGCTTATGCGATGGTCATGGTCGATGGTTGCGCGCAAATGGCCGATGTGCATGATCGGATGCCGGTCATCCTGCCGCGCGCCGCCTGGCCAGTGTGGCAGGGCGATGACGGGATTGCGGCACGGCTCCTGTGTCGTACCTGGACCGGCAATCTGGTGGTCGACCGCACGGCTCAAGCGTGGGCCGCCGCCCCCGGCCCGCAACCTGATCTGTTTGGTTAGGGACATTTTAACCAGACTTTGTCCCAGTACCGGACAAAACCGGCCTAAGGGTTTAAAACTACAAAAAATTAGGATATTTTGTGCAACAGGACAGTTGAACTGCTGCCAATTTCGGGCATCGGGTGTGTTAACTCATCATTGCCGTAGTATTACGGACAGGTGCCTGGCCTTATGACTCGTTTTCCTTTGATCCAGCCCCGACCTCCGCGTCTCAGCACGCTGGGCGAAGGGCTGCGCGCGATAGAGGAGCGGCAGATCTATAGCAATGGCGGGCCTGCCGTGCGCATGTTCGAACGCGATGTGACCGATCAGCTGTTTGCGGGGCGGGGCGCGTCGCTCGCGGTTTCGAACGCAACCGCCGGGCTGATGCTGGCGCTGCGCCACGGGGTGGGGCCGCGCGCCAATCGCGGGTTTTTCGCGCTGGTCCCGGCGCTGACCTGTGCCGCCACGGCGCAGGCGGCGGTCTGGGCCGGGCTGGTCCCGTTGATTCACGACATCGATCCCGATACCTGGGTGTCGGATCCGGCCATCGAAGAAGCGCTGTTGCGCCGCCATGCCGGGCGCATTGCCGCGCTGGTGCCATATGCAACATTTGGCCGCACGATCGATCTGGATCGTTACGCCTGGCTGGCGCGCCGCCATGATGTGACGGTGGTGATCGATGCCGCCGCGTCCCTCGGCTCGCTTGCCACCGATGGCGCCAATTTCGGGGCGGGCGCCGCGATGGCGGTGGTTTATTCGATGCATGCGACCAAAACCTTTGCCACGGGCGAAGGCGGGCTGGTGC
>JAYTHT010000358.1:0-4226 GCA_043732365.1 Novosphingobium sp.
GGCCTGGTTGCGCAACTTCAAGGATTGACCGCATGATTGTCTTGTTGCCGTTTGTGATGTTGATGCAAGTGGGCCCCGATCCGCATGTCTATAAACAGACGCCTTTGCCGATGATTACCCAGCAACGGCATGACGCGCCGCAAACCACCGCGCCGCAAAATACCGGTCCTGCGCCGCTGGCCGATCCGTTGTCCGAATGCATGACGCGCGCGCATGCCGACCCGGCGGCGGGCCTGGCCTATGCGCGCGATTGGCTGGCACGCGCCACGACCGCCGATGGGCATGCGCGCGCCAGCCAGTGCATCGGCCTGATTGATTCTGATCTGGCCGACTACGCCGGGGCGCAGACTGCCTTTGCCGATGCGGCGGCGGCCATTCCGGCCGCAGACGCGGTGACGGCGGTGCCAATCATGGCGATGGCGGGCAATGCGTCGCTGGCCAATGGCGATCCGGCGCTTGGGCTCGGCTGGTTTGACCGTGCGCTGGCGGTCAAGGGCTATGACGATGGCCCGGCGCGCGGCGCGATCCAGGCCGACCGCGCTCGCGCGCTGGTCGCGCTCGATCGGGTGGCAGAGGCCGCGACGGCGCTGGCCGATGCGCGGCACCTGGCGCCGGGCGATGCCGGGGTGTTCCTGTTGTCGGCGACCCTGGCGCGGCGCGGGCATGATCTGACCGGCGCGCAAGGGTATATCGAGACCGCCGCAAGCATCGATTCGCGCGACCCGGCAGTCGGGCTCGAGGCGGGCGTGATTGCCATGCTGTCGGGCCATACGGCAGCGGCGCGCAAATCGTGGAATTCGGTGATCGCGACCGCGCCCAATAGCAGCGAGGCTGAGACAGCGCGCGGTTATGCCGGTCAACTGGCGCCGGAACCATCCATACCACTTGATCCTGCTGCCCCGCCCCCCACATCGAGCGAGACGCATTAGATTTCCCCCGATTTAGGCCAGACCCCGATGAAACTTTCCGTCCTCGATCTTGTCCCGGTGACCGAAGGCGGCACGCTGCCCGGCGCGCTGGCCAATGCTGCACTGCTGGCGCGCGCTGCCGAAGAGGCGGGGTATCACCGGTACTGGATCGCCGAACATCACGGCATGGATGGCATCGCGGGCGGGGCGACAGCAGTCGTCCTGGCGCATGTCGGCCATGCCACATCGACCATCCGCATCGGGTCGGGCGGGATCATGCTGCCCAATCACAACCCGCTGGTGATTGCCGAACAGTTCGGCACGCTGGATGCGCTGTTTCCCGGGCGGATCGATCTGGGCCTGGGCCGTGCGCCCGGCGCCGATCAGCGTGTGGCGCGCGCGCTGCACAAGGATGTGAACCGCGCGGCCGAAGATTTCCCCAACGATGTCGTCGAATTGCAGGCACAATTTGCCGGCGATCCACGTCTGCCGCTGCAGGCCAATCCCGGCAAGGGCGCCAACCCCGAACTGTGGATTCTGGGGTCGAGCCTGTTCGGCGCGCAATTGTCGGCGATGCTGGGCTTGCCCTATGCTTTCGCGTCGCACTTTGCGCCCGATCACCTGGACGCGGCGCTGGCACTGTATCGCGAAAAATTTCAACCATCGGAAACGCTGTCTGCGCCCTATGTCATGGCCGCAATCAATGTCATGGCCGCCGATAGCGACGATGAGGCGGTGCTGCTGGCCAGTTCGATGGACCAGTCATTTGTGCGGTTGCGCACCGGTACCCCCGGACGGCTGCCGCCGCCGGTGCCGGGCTATCGCGACAGCCTGCCCCCGCAATCGCTCGCTATGCTCGACCATATGCGTCAGGTTTCTGCGATCGGATCGCCGCGCACCGTTGCCGACCGACTGGCGGCGTTTCAGGATCGCACCCACGCGGACGAATTGATCGTGTCGGGCGCGACGTATGACCCGGCCAAGCGCCGCCGCAGCCTGGCGCTGACCATGGCCGCCGTGCGCGAGCTCGCCTGATCGGGCCAGGCACCAGCAAACATGGCAAAAAAATGTTGTCGGGATAGGCAAACCCACTGGCGGTCAACTGCAACCCCGGGTTAATACGCGCAGACTAGGACGAGCGGGTCCGATGGGGCCTTGCAGACTTTGGTGTCTAAAGTTATTCCTATTCGAATGATGCGCAGTTTTAAAATATAATAACAATACCTGCAACCAATGCGGGCTGCGCGGGAAGGAAGACCATGGCTACTTTGACCGATTCCGCTTCGTCCGCTCCAATTTCCGGCCTTTCGTTGGAAGCAACGCTGGCCCAGCGGTTTGCCGATTCGCTGCTGCCGTCCGAGGCAGCCGATTTCGATGCGGCACGGTTGGCACAGGCGGCGCGCTTTACGTTGCGCGCGGCGGCGCGGCGCAAAGGCGCCGAATCTTCGTTGGCGATCGAAAGCGTGGCCGGGACCGATACCTCACCGCGGTATCTGCGGATCGCGGTGATCAACGATGACATGCCGTTCCTGGTCGATTCGGTCTGCGCCACGGTGACCCAACATGGCCTGGCGATCGATCGACTGGTGCATCCTGTCATGGCGGTGCGGCGCGGCCCCGATGGCAAATTGTGCGGATTGCCCGATGGCGAGGCAATCGGCGAATTGCGCGAATCGGTGATTTACCTCGAAACGGAGCGCGTCGATGCGCGCGCCCGGCGCGAATTGACCGAGGCGCTGCACCAGACGCTGGCCGATGTGCATGCCGCCGTGGCCGATTGGTCGCGCATGCAGGCGGCGATGCTCGACGATGCGCGCTCGCTGGCCGATCCAGAGGCGGCGGCGCTGATGCGCTGGCTGGCCGATGGCATGCTGACCCAATTGGGCCGCGAGGTGTATCACCGCCCCGGCATACAATATGACGCGCGGCAGGACGACCGGATGGGCATCTGTCGTGCCAGTGCTGCGCCGCTGTTGAGCGATGGGTCATACGCGCGCGCCTTTGCTTATTTCGAAGCCCCTCATGGCGGCGAACCGCCGCGCGTGCCGCTGGTGGTAAAGGCCAACCGCATTGCGCGGGTGCATCGCTGTGTCCCGATTGATCTGTTCATCATACCCGTGATGGACAAAGGCCAGGTTGTCGCGTTGTCGGTCCATGCCGGGGTGTGGACGAGCAATGCGCTGTCCGCTGCGCCCGATCGCGTGCCGCTGATGCGCAGCCAGCTGGAGAGCCTCTCCGCCAGGCTGGGCATTGCATCCCAGGGTCATGCGGGCAAAGCACTCGTCCATGCCCTGACTTCCTTGCCGCACGATCTGTTGATCAGCTTTGCCGACGATGACCTGGAACGCATCGCAACCACGATGATGAGCCTGCTCGATCGGCCACGCCCGCGCCTCGAGCTGGTGAAATCGTCGCTGGCCCGGCATTTGTTTGCGTTCGTGTGGCTACCACGCGATGTGCAATCGACCGAAGTGCGCAACCGCGTGCGCACCATGCTGGAAGATGCCGCCGGCGCCCAGGTGATCGACTGGAGCATGCAGATCGATGCCAATGCGCTGGCGATCACGCGGTTTGTACTCGATATTCGCGAAGGCAGCAGCGAACCCGATGGTGCCGCGCTCGATCTTGCGCTGCAACAGATGGTGCGCGGCTGGGAAGTCGCGGTCGAGGCCGAACTGGTCAAATCCGAAGACCCGTCGCGCGCCGCCGCAATTGCGACGCGCTATGCCGATGGCTTTCCGATGGGCTATCGGCACGCGTATGGCCCTGCCGAAGCGGCGGATGATATCCGCGTGCTGCGCATGTTGACGACAGGTTCCATGCACCGCGCCGCGCGGTTGCATCGGTTGGCCACCGAAGAAGACCTGCGGCTGAAACTGTATCAGCGCGATGGTGCGATTGTGTTGTCCGACGCGGTGCCGGTTCTGGAAAACTTTGGCTTTAAAGTCATGCAGGAAGTGCCCACCGCGATTGCCAAAGGCAAACTGGGCTACATCCACGATTTCCTGGTCGGCGCGCCGGCGGATGCGGGCGTTGATGGTTTGCTCGATCGCAAAGGCGAGATCGAGGACGCGCTCGCCGCCGTGCTGAACGGGGTGGCCGAGGATGATGGGTTCAACCGCCTGATCACGAGCGTCGCCCTGTCGCCGCAACAGGCCAATTGGCTGCGCGCGTGGTATCGGTATTTGCGCCAGACCGGATTGTCGGTCGACCTGCCGACAGCGGTTGCGGTCCTGCGCCGCGCGGCGCCAGTGACGCGCGCGCTGATCGATCTGTTTGTCGCGCGCCACGATCCGGCCTTTGTCGGCGACCGCAATG
>JAYTHT010000359.1:0-13239 GCA_043732365.1 Novosphingobium sp.
CATCTGTGATGCGCGGCATGACCATGGTGATATCCGATCCGCGCCCCCAGGGTAAACTTCCGGCGGAAACTTGTCTCACCGGCGTTGGCACGGAGGGAGTGTCATGAAATTGTAGACACGAAATTCTATCGGTCGGAGCGAGCCAGCAGCAGCGTCCAGGGCCTTGGTCCAAGTACTTTCAGGAGTGGCGCACCTGCGCTGCGAGCCGGTCGATGTGAAGCGATCCGGCTGGCGCATTGATCAGATGATACCGCAAAAATGTTTTCGGAGATGCACGTGTTGAAAACCCCGATCAATGCCATTTTGCTGATGATTGCATGTGCCGCGCTGATCACTGGCGAAGCTCGTGCGGAACCCGGCGCGAAACCTAAAGTTGCGCACGTGATCATTGTCGGGGTGGACGGCATGAGCACCGACGGCGTGTTGAGGGCCGACACGCCGACCATGCACGACATGATGAAGCACGGCAGTTGGACGATGCATGCGCGCGGCGTGCTGCCCACTACGAGCGCGGCCAACTGGGCGTCGGTGATCAACGGTGCAGGACCCGAACAGCACGGCGTGACCAACAATGACTGGCAGGTAGGCGAGTTCAATTTTCCCACTTCGGTCATTGGATCTGGCGGCTTTTTTCCTTCCATTTTTCAGGTTTTGACCGACCAGCATCCTGCATGGGAGGTGGGGTCAATTTATCAGTGGGAAGGGTTCGGCAATCTCTATGACAAGCACTTTGTGAAGTACGACATTCACGGCCAGGATGAAGATGACACGACTGCGCTGGCGGTGGACTACATCAAAACGAAGAAGCCTACGTTCATGTTCATACACCTCGATCATGTCGACGATGCCGGACATACGTTCGGTCACGGCACGCCGCAATATTATGCGGCCGTTGCCAAAGCTGACCGGTTGATTGGCCAGATCAGGCAAGCTGTCGCAAACGCCGGCATGAGTAATGACACGGTGATCTTGGTGACCGCCGACCATGGTGGCGTGGGCAAAGGGCACGGGGGGCAAAGCCTCACCGAACTCGAAATTCCGTGGATTGCTTATGGCAAGGGGATTGCCCCGGACAACGAGCTCGACTTGCCGGTCAATACGTTTGACACCCCCGCCACGGCGGTGTGGCTGCTTGGCGCAAAGATACCTTATGCATGGCTGGGGCGCCCGGTGACGCCGATCGTGATCGGGGAAAAAGCCCCCGAACAAATATACCGCCCCAGCAGTTTCTATGCGGCTCCCCGGATCAATCCTGCCAACGACGGCAACGCCGACGCTGGCGGGCTGTTCATCGACAAGCCGGTTCAGATGACCATACGCAACCCCAACCCGGTTGGCGAAATCCGCTACACGCTGGACAATTCCATCCCCACCAGTGGATCGCCGCTTTACACCGGCCCGGTCACGATCACCCGTACCACTATCGCGCGCGCCGCGCTGTTTGTCGACGGAAAGCCCGCCAGCAGCCCGGCGAAAGCGTATTTTCGTATCCTTGAGCGCAAAGGTCACGATCTGCGCGGGGTAAATTACAAAGTCTACCTGCTGCCGAACCCGGCAATGCGGCTGCCCGATTTCGACCGATTGACCCCCGTGGCGTCGGGGACAACGCATGAATTCAGTATCGCCGGGCTCGCGCTGCCGCGCGAAGCGAATGTCGCCGTCGTGTTCGAGGGCTTTGTTCAGATCGCGACCGGAGGCGAGTACAGCTTTGTGCTTGCGTCCGATGACGGTAGCAAACTCAGTATCGACGGCAAGCCGGTCGTGGACAACGACGGAAGCCACGGCGTGGTTGCGGCGAACGGCGGCATCACCCTGACGCCCGGCAAGCATGCCATCCGGGTGGAATGGTTCAACGGCAGCGGCGGCGCCTGGCTTGGCGCCTATGTTGAAGGCCCCGGCCTTCCCCGCCAGTTCATCGACCCGAACCTGATCGACGTCCGGTAGGAAAATGATCCGGTTGTGGAAAAAAGCAATTGTCGTTGCAGCCGCTTGCGTCTTGCCGGCAAACGTTGAGGGCTCTGTTCCGCGTTGCGATCTCGCGGCAGTCGATGCCGCGCATGCCGGTGCCGCCAATGGCGCTACCGAATGCGAACGCGCCTGGATCGATCATAATCTGAAGATCAACGATCTGGTCGCGGTGGGCACGCACAATAGTTACAAGCTGGCGGTCCCCGATGCGGTGATGGCGATGGTCCGCGCAGCCGCGCCCGATCGCGCGGACGAGATCGATTACAGCCATCGCCCTTTGTCCGAACAGCTCGATGCCGGGGCTCGGCAGATCGAGATCGACGTCTATCACGATCCGCTGGGCGGGCGCTTCCTGCACCCGGCCGCGTTGCGCGCCGCAGGCGTGACGCCTGACCCGGCCCGACTGGCCGCGCTGGCGGAGCCGGGCTTCAAAGTGATGCATGTTCAGGATCTGGATGTGCTGAGCGTGTGCGTGACTTTGCGGGCCTGTCTTGGCATCGTGCGGCGCTGGTCGATTGCCCACCCCGATCATGCGCCGATCATGCTGATGTTCAATGCCAAGTCGGACCCGTCGCCGGTGCCCGGCGGTGTGGCGGCGCTGCCCTTCGATACCGCTGCATTCGATGCGCTGGATGCTGAAATTCGCGCAGTTTTTCCGGCGCGGGCGCTGATCACGCCCGACGATGTGCAGCGCGGGTACCCCACGCTGCGCGATGCGGTGTTGCATGATGCATGGCCCACTTTGGGCCAGTCGCGCGGCAAAGTGCTGTTTGCTCTGGACGAAGAACCCGCCGTCGTGGCGCGCTATCGGGCAAATCGTCACTCGCTCGAAGGACGGGTATTTTTCATCAACACCGATGAGGCATCGCCCGCCGCCGCCTATCTGACGCTCAACGATCCGGTGGCGGATGCCGATCGGATACGCAAGGCGGTCGCGGCTGGTTTTATCGTGCGCACCCGCGCCGATTCAGGAACGGTCGAAGCGCGGAGCAACGATACGCGGCGGCGCGAAGCGGCGCTGGCCTCTGGCGCGCAATATGTGTCGACCGATTATCTGTGGTCGGAGCCGCGCCTGCACAACGACTATCGCGTGCGTTTGCCGGGCGTAGCGGCCGCGCTGTGCAATCCGGTGCGCACGGCGGGCCGGTGCGGGCGCACCGCGATCGAAACCGTGGCACCATGGGGCCTGGCCTACCTGTCACCCGAGGCGACACCCGATGGCCTGCGCATCCTGGCGCCGCTACCGCCTGCCGGTGGTGTCGTTGCCCGTGCCGATCACGATCTGTTTGTGGCGACGCGCCGGCTGGCGGGGTCATCGCGCTGGCAAGTGGCCATCGCCGACGTCCATACCGAAGCGTTCGAACATTTTGCCTGTGCGCTGGGGGTCAGGCTGTCGCCTGCGCGGGCCCCGGCGTTGGCGCGCCTGCTGGACCGTGCCAGCACGTCCGGCGTTGTCGATCCGGTCAAGCGATTTTATCAGAGTGCGCGCCCATATATCGGCACAGACGCGCCGATCTGTCAGCCCAAAAGTAACGCCCTTGCGGCCAATGGCGACTATCCATCGGGCCATGCCGCCGGCGGTTGGATGGAAGCGCTGATGCTGGCCGAACTCGCGCCCGACCGTGCGACAGAAATTCTCGCACGCGGGCGGGCCTTCGGGGAGAGCCGCCTGATCTGTGGCGCACATAGCCTGAGTGCGGTCGAAGCGGGCTGGACGGCGGGTGCGGCCACAACCGCCGCGTTGCACGCCGTGCCTGAGTTCCGCGCTGATCTGGAGGCGGCGCGCGAGGAAATGCCGCGCGCCCGTGCCGCCGCGCCCGCAGCCGATGCTGAAGCCTGCCACGCAGAGGCGGCTGCGCTTAGCGGACCTGTGTCTCCACGCTGATCTTCGGCGCATCGTTGGCGCCAATATTCGCGGTCGAATTCCACCACGCGGCCCTGTGCGTCATAGCTGGTTCGCAGGACATTGAGGCCGGGCAGTCCCGACTTTACACCCAGCGCCTCCGCCTCGCGCCCGGTGAGTGCACAAGGTTGCATTTCAACTTTGTTGCGCGTGTCCGTCAGGCCATATTGCGATTTCAGGATGCTGGTCAGCGATTGATCAAACGAGGATCGCAGCAGATCCGGAGTCAGCGCGCAATCGACGACGATATATTCCACAAGCACCGCACGATCATCGGCAATGCGGCGGCGCCGAATCGGATTGAGCGGTGTGTTCGCCCGGCCCGTCGAACACACCCGCAAGGTAAGTATCGGCCGCAATCTGCGTGGCGCTGAGCGTTTCGGTCGCTGGCGTGCGACCTTGCGCCTTGACATATGAGATGAAACCTTCCCAACGCGTCGGATCATAGATGATCGGCGGGGGTGAGACGTACCAGCCACTGCGGTCCTTGCGATAGATCAGACCTTCGGCTTCAAGCTGGGCCAGCCCTTCACGGACGGTCCCCCGGGCGGCGCCACTGGCGTTTTGCGGTGCCCGTTCCGATGGCAACCGATCGCCTGACTTAAGCTCACCCGCCGCGATCCGCGCCGCAAATGCATTCCGCAATTCAAGGTATTGCAGTCCGTCAGCAACGTTCTGGGATGTGTCAGGCGGACCTTGAATGCGCAACATGGACTGTCTCGTGGTGTGTAACGTGTGAGGCGCGCGATGAAAGGATTCGGCAGGGCAGCGGTTTCACGAAACCTTCGCCGAAAACCACTATAAGCTGAAAATGCGAACTGTGGAGCACCCATGCAGACCATTGCCTGTCTAAATTCCAGAGGCCACAGGCAATTGCGCAACAGTCAGTTGACTGTGCAAATGCGACTTGCGCGATCGGTCGGCGAGTTCGCGCACGATTGCGTGTGCCCAAGTTTGGTATAGACCAAAAAAATCACCTGAAGTGGTTGATGCAAGTCCTGGGAGTTGCATAATCTACGAAATTGCCTATTCAGCCGTTTTATATATACTTAAATATCAGATATTTAATTAGAGAATTGTGGCGGGCCGATACAAAAGTGATCGCCTCTGCATCAATTTTGCGTGTTTTGTAACACGAGAGTCGCAGCGACCTGCTTAAGAAAATTGGTACAGACCAAAAACGGCGGGGCCTCTCATGACAATGCACTATCTCGTTCGGGCGGCGCGCCCGAACTTCAAGTCCTTGTTGCTGTCGACGGTTGCGGCGCTGGTCGCTGTTGCGCTTCCCACCGTTGCTATCGCCCAGCAGGCCCCGGCCGAAGCGGCGCCGAACCAGCCAGCCACCGCGCCCGATCCGGAACAAGTTGTTGTGACCGGATTTCGGCGATCGCTCGAAGAAGCGCGCCGGATCAAGAAGATCTCGAATATCGAAATCGATGTGATCGTTGCCGAAGACATGGCGAAGTTCCCGGAACTGAACCTGGCTGAATCGCTGCAACGCCTGCCCGGCGTGCAGATCACGCGTGAGGCAGGCGAGGGGCGCCGCATTTCGCTGCGCGGGCTTGGCCCGGATTTCGCCCGTGTACAGCTCAACGGGATGGAAGTGCTTGGCAACGTCGATTCGGCGCAGGACAGTCGCGGCCAACGCAGCCGCGACCGCTCCTTCGACTTCAACATTTTTGCCTCTGAGCTGTTTTCCAAGGCACAAGTCGAAAAGACGTACGAAGCGGCGCAGCAAGAGGGCGGCATGGCCGGTACGGTTGGTCTGTTTACCGGCAAACCGTTCGATTATGCGCCTGGAACCAAAGCCGTGGTGTCGGCCAAGCTGGGTACGAACCAATATACCAAGGATGCGCAACCGCGGTTTGTCGGATTGTTCAGCCAAAACTGGAACAACACTTTCGGCATCACGGTATCAGCAACGTACAGCAAGCGCCGGACCACCGAAGAAGGTCACGATACGTACAACTACACCCATCCTGGTGCGTCGGATATGGCATCGCTGGTTGCTGCCGGAGTCAACATCTCGGCGCTTTCGGCTACAAATCAGGCCAAGTTCCTGTCGGGCGATCTCTATTTTGCCGACGGCAACCGCCTGTCGTCGTGGGATGCCCGGCAAGAGCGTCTTGGTCTGACCGGCGCGGTGCAGTGGCGCCCGGCTGACAACCTGCTTTTCACGCTCGACCTGCTGCACAGCCAGTTCACCACCCACCGCGACGAATATCACCTTGCAACACGGCCGATCAGCGGCCCGGGTTCGACCACGCTTGACGCGCCAGCTGGCAAAGGTTGGCCAGCAGCATACCAGGTCTCATCGACTGTCAACGCGATCACGTACGACAACAACGGTTATGTCACGTCGTCCAATGTCAGCAATGTGACCTTCGGCAGCGAACACCGCCGCGAACTCAACAAGAATAATTTCAACCAAGGCGCACTGACCTACAAGTGGGATGTGTCGGACAAGTTGAAAGTGGATGGCCATATCGGCGTTGAAATGTCGAAGTATGACACACCGTATGATGACAAGCTCTATATGCGCGCCAAGGGCAACCTGATCGCCAACTATGGCGCCAGCGGCCAATCGGCGTCGTTCAGTTATCCCGGGACGAACCTGACCGACCCGGCAAACTATACCATGGATGACTTCTATTACCGATCGTTCTGGAACGAATCCAAGCTGTTTGAAGGCAACGTCAATCTGCATTACAGCATCGACCCGGTGTTCACCATTCGCGCAGGGGCGGCCTACCATCGCTTTACGCAGAGTGGTGCAAACTACTACTACGATGGCAACGTCAACGGCACCAAAGGTGAAATGCGCGGCGCGTCTGCGGCTGGTCTGAACGATGTCTATGACAACGCATCCGGTTCATGGTTGGTTGGCGATTTTGAAAAGGCGTTTGCCGCGTTCAACGAATATCACCGGGTTGGGCCCAAGGCTGATGGCACTGGCGGCACGATCCAGGATATCGAGCAGGTGTTTACCGTCAAAGAGGGCACATTCGCGGGCTATGCGCAGCTTGACTGGGACAGCACGCTGTTTGGCAAGCACTTCCGCGGCAATGTGGGGCTGCGGGGCTATCACACCGAGACCGAAAGCCAGGGCTGGATTCAGGGCAACAGCTATGCCTATCTGGGTACAGCCGACGTAAAGGGCCATTACTCGGGAGTGCTGCCGGCATTGAACGCTGTTGTGGAGATGTCACCTGAACTGCTGGTTCGGTTTGCTGCTACGCAGAACCTCAATCGCCCGGGGCTGTCCTCGCTCGCGGCGCAGGGCTCTGCATCGGCCGACAGCTACAACGACGACGGCACCGTGGCCGCAAATGCCAAGATCACTGCGTCGCGCGGCAATCCCAACTTGAAGCCTTTCAAGGATACGACGCTGGATTTTGCCGTGGAGTACTATTTCGGCAAGATCGGCCTGGTGTCGGCGGGCGTGTTCCAGAAGTGGATCAACAACTTCTTTGACACAGTGCCAGTCTACAACATTCCCTTCAGTCAGACTGGCCTGCCGCTTAGCGCGCTCAAAGGCGTAACGGCAACCACGAATATTTCTGAATTTGACGAGCCACTCAACCAGCCCGGTACCAAGACCGTGACCGGTATCGAATTGGCGGCGCAAACCCAGTTCAGCTTCTTGCCCAAGCCGTTCGACAAATTGGGTGCTCTTGGCAACTTCACCTATGTGCATGCCGATCAGTCCATAACCGGTATTTCGCCGACCAGCTTCAATGCCACGTTGTATTACGAAACCAAGACCTGGGGCGCGCGCGTCGCCTTGAACCATCGCAGTCTCTATTACACCGGACACAATTCCGACCCGATGAGCGCAGGCACGACAGGCTACCAGGGTTCGACGTATATCGATGCCGCGGCGTTCTGGAATATCACGCCAAAATTCCAGTTCACACTCGACGCCATCAATCTGACCAACCAGACCAACACGCAATTCTGGGGTCCGGCGCATTATCTGTATAACCAGACCCAAAGTGGCGCGACATATCTGGCGGGGCTCAGCTACAAGTTCTAATGTTCGCAAGGCACTGCAAGCCCCCTCCGGCGGAGGAGGCGTTTTGGTATATCCCGACGCATGATCGTATCCCACTGCCATCGCTTCATCTTTGCCGCCGTGCCCAAAACCGGCACCCATGCCGTGCGTCAGGCGTTGCGCGAGCATTTGGGCGATGGCGACGTCGAGCAGGTCGGCCTGTTCGTGAACAAGCGCTTTCCGTGGTCCGATCTGGCGGCGATCCAGCACGGCCATCTGGCGCTTCGCCAGATCCGGCCCTATCTGGAGCACGACACATTCGACCGGTTTTTCAAGTTCGCGTTTGTGCGCAATCCATTCGACAGGTTTGTCTCGTACTGCGCCTTCATGCTGCGCGGCGACGATATGTTTCAGCAACAGCCGCGTGAGGTCATGCGTCACTTTCTGTTCCGTAATCCTCCGCAGGGGCACGTGCTGTTCCAGCCGCAGGCTTCGCTGCTGGTGGACGACGATGGCAAATCCCTGCTGACCGACGCGATTGGCCGGGTCGAAGATATGCAGGTATCCTATGACGGGCTTTGCACGCGTATCGGCATTCCCGCGCGACCATTGGTCCGGATCAACAGCACCAGTCATGGCGATTATCGGACCTATTACGACCAGAAGCTCATCGATGGCGTGGCAGCGCGTTATGCCATCGATCTGGACCTGTTCGGGTATGCCTTTGAGGGCATGCGATGATCGTTGACGCCACTACGCCCGCGGCCAATCCGCGCAAGACCACGACGATCCGCAAGCTCGGGCCGGTCGATATAACAGCACTGTCAGCGGCGGTGGCGATGATCCCCGAATCCGTCTGGCAGGCTGAAAATGCCGCCAAGCCGAACAAGTTCGAGGCGCTGGACGACACCCGGCATATCGTCTTTCGCTTCATCGACGGCCCGCGTGAATGGCGCAGATCGCACGATCGCCCGGCCTGGCCACACTGGCGCGCCATGCTGGAGCCGGTACTGGCACAGGCGGTCGCCCAGTATGGCTATGCGCGCGGAGTTTTTCCGCGGGTGATGCTGGCAAAGATGCCGTCCGGCGGCATGATCTACCCGCATATCGATGCCAACCCCGCCGCCAAATGGCCGCACAAGATCCACGTGCCTATTTTTACCAGCCCCGGGGTGATCTGCTTTTTCGGGGGTGCGCAGCACCATCTCCCGGTCGGCGCGGCGGTGGAGGTGGATAACTTGGGGCCCCACTGGGTGCGTAATCCCGGCCCGAGCGACCGGATCCATCTAGTCTTTGAATATTACGATGCTGACCAGCCCGACCCGCTGTGGCTGGAACCCTTTCTGCGTGGTGACTTGGTACGGTGACATTCAGTGAACGCGAGGTCCTGTTGCAGCAGGCCAAGGACTTGCGCGCGCGCCAGCGCGTGCCCGAAGCGCTGGCTGTACTGGCGGGGATGGCGGCGCACTACCCCGGCTTCAGCCGACGATATCACGAACTGGGTCATTGCCACGTGTTGTTGGGCAATGCGCCCGCAGCGCTTGAGGCCTTGCATACGGCGGTGCGCATCAACCCGACTCTGCCCGCAAGCTGGGATATGCTGGAACAGCTATACCGCATGTTGGGAAACGCAGTTCAGTCGGCGGCGGCGGGTCGCAATCTGGCGGCGCTAAACCAATTGCCGACCGAGATCGTCGTGGCAAACAGCCTTTACGCCGACGGGGATCACGCGCTGGCAGAGGGCGTGTTGCGCGATTATCTGGGCAAGGACGAGGCAAATGTGGGCGCGCTGCGTCTGCTGGCGCGTATCTGTCAGGAGCGCAATTCGCCCGCCGAAGCGGAAGCTCTTCTCGAAACCGCGCTCAGGCTGGCACCCGATTATTACGCCGCGCGGCTAGATTACGCGATGGTGCTGTTGCACCAGCAAAAGCACGGCCGCGCGCGACAGGAAGCCGAAGCGCTGCTGGCCCAAGAACCTGACAGTCGCGCTTATCTGAAACAATATGCCGCAGCTTGCGTAGGCTTGGGCGATTACGAGCCGGTGATCGATGTTTATGGGAAACTGCTGGCTGGTGCCTGCGAATCCGCGACCGAAGTTGCCGAATTGCGCCTGTGGCGCGGCAATGCCCTCAGGATTGCGGGCCGGCTGCACGAGGCGATTGCCGATTATCGTGCGGCGCTCGGTGCACGACCGGGCTATGGCGTTGCGTGGTTCAGCCTTGCCAACCTGAAGACCTGGCGCTTTACCGACGATGACATTGCCGCGCTCGAACTGGCGCAATCGGCCGACGATGTTCAGGATCTCGATCGGATCTATCTGGCATTTGCGCTGGGCAAGGCGCTGGAAGACTGCGGCGCGTATGCACTGTCCTGGCAGCAATATGCGCGCGGCAACGCGCTGCGTCGCAGCACTGGCCATTATCGCCCGGTCGCTGCCGAAGCCTGCGTTCAGCGACTTGAACGGGCCTATACCGCTCCTTTGTTTTTGGCGCGCAGCGGTTGGGGGAACGACGATCCAGCGCCGATCTTCATCGTTGGTTTGCCACGGTCAGGCTCGACCCTGGTCGAACAGATTGTCGCATCGCATTCGCAAGTCGAAGGTACGCAGGAACTGACCGAGATCGGTCACTATGTCAGTGAGATAGGCGGCCAGGACACGGCATGCGGGCTGCCGGTCAGTCCGGACGCCGTAGCGCAGCTTTCGCGAGCAGAAATCCGGGCGCTGGGCGAGCGGTTCATCGATGAAACCCTCGCTTACCGACGATTGGGCAGGGCCCGGTTTATCGACAAGATGCCCAACAATGTCTGGCACATCGGCCTGATCCACCTGATCTTGCCGAACGCGACCATCATCGACGTGCGCCGCGAACCGATGGCCTGCTGTTTCAGCAACCTGAAGCAGTTGTTCGGTGGGCCCAATCAGGAATTTGCTTATGGCATCGAAGACATGGGACGCCATTATCGGGCTTATCTCGATATGATGGACCATTGGCAGACCACCTTGCCGGGGCGCGTGCTGACCGTGCACTATGAAGATCTGATCGACGATCTTAGAGCCAGCGTGCGCCTGATTCTTGCGCATTGCCACCTCGCGTTTGAGCCCGCTTGCCTGCGCTTTCACGAGACCCGGCGCAGTGTGCGCACTCCCAGTTCCGAGCAGGTTCGCCAACCCATCCGCCGCGATGGACTGGGGCAATGGCAGCACTATGCGCAATGGCTTGCGCCGCTGCGCGATACGCTGGGCGATGCCATGATCCGCTACAGGACGACCCGTTACAGGACCTAATCGATGCGATTGCCCCGCCCATTCTATCAACTTCCCGTACTGTTCGACATGGTGCGATTGCAGACCGAAGTCGCAGGCCTGCCCGATGCGGCCTGGTCTGCGCACCCCGATGGCCTCACTGGTAACAGCGCAGCGCGCCTGATTACCGTTGGTGGCGAAGAAACCGATTCGCACCACGGGCAGATGCTGCCCACCCGCTGGCTGACCGCGATGCCCTATATGCGCCAGGTTCTGGCCGGATTTGGCGTGGTGTGGAGCCGGTCGCGACTGATGCGCCTTGCACCTGGATCGGGGGTGCCGTTGCATGCGGATATCAACCATCACTGGCACAAGCGCGTGCGGCTGCACATTCCCGTATTCACCTGTCCTCAGGTTCGCTTCCACTGTGACGGCGAAGATGTGCACATGGCTGGAGGCGAAGCGTGGATCTTTGACAATTGGCGCCCCCACCAGGTGGAAAACCCGTCCAGCATTGCGCGCATCCATCTGGTTGCCGACACGACTGGCACGGGCGCCTTCTGGCATTTCGCCTGTGGGCAAGCACCGTCCCGTTCGCAATGGCCGATGGTCCCATGGCGCCAGAGGGCCAATGCACAACCGCTGACCGAACGAGACCAGCGCCAGCCGGTGATGTCCGCTGCCGAAGTGGAGTTGTTGGTCGATGACTTGCGCGCAGAGTTGGCGATGGCGAATGAATCTGCCGACACCAACACGCGGCTCGTGCAATTCGACGGGATGCTCGAAAGCTTTGTTCAGGATTGGCGGCAGCTTTGCGCCCTGCATGGCACAGACGGCCAATCGCGCACGGAATTCATGCGCTTGGCCGATGTCTTACGCCAACAAGCGCCTAATCTTGCCGGCGGGATCGTCATGCGTACGAACTGCGCAAGCGCAATGCTCGTTCTTGAAAAGCGGGTGCTGGACCACCTGATTAAAATTGATCCCGGCCTATAAATTACGGGCTCTCCAACATGGCTTTAAAGTCTGATGGCGTTATGTTGAACCATAAGCTGAGTTTCTCAGATACGCGGCGGGTCTTGTCAGACTAAAATTGCCTCCTGGGGAGGGGGGCTGATAAAACGCCGGGATGAGCAAGCCAGCCAACCCAATCCGGTGCTTCAACCCGTCGCCCGAGGTGATCCGGTTGACGGTGCAAATGTACATTCGGCACTCGCTGAGCCTTCGCGGTGTGGTAAACCTTCTTTTCGAGATGGGCATTGATATCTCTCACGAGAGGGTGCGGTTCTGGTGGAACCGTTTTGGGCCGATGTTTGCAGCTACGCTTCACCGGCGTCGTGTGAACCGCACGTGCGGTTTTCGACATTGGCGTTGGCACCTCGACGAGGTGTTCGTTGGAATCAATGGCGAGCGACATTATCTGCGGCGTGCGGTGGATCACGAACGCGAAATTCTGGAATCCTACGTCACCAAAAAGCGAGATAAATCTGCGGCTTTGCGGTTTTTGAAGAAGACACTGAAGCGGCATGGCCGGGCCGAGACTATCGTCACCGACGGGTTGCGATCCTACCCGGCCGCGATGCGGAAACTCGGCAATTTGCACCGCCGCGAAATGGGTCGATGGAAGAACAACCGGGCTGAAAATTCACACCTGCCATTCCGACGACGAGAGCGGGCGATGCTCCGATTTCGTCGCACGGCAACATTACAAAAATTCGTCTCGGTCCACGCTTCGTTTTACAACCGTTTCAACTCGGAACGCCAACTCGTAGATCGTGAAACTTGCAAGATCCGACGCTCGGCTGCGCCGGCCAGGTGGCAGTCGCTTGCCGCCTGAGGTTGGCCACTTTCGGCCCTCGTGCGCCAAACGGAGACGAATTGCGATTAGTCCGACAGCACCCGTCTCGACGTTTCTTTGAAAGATACATTCATCTCAGTGCGCGACAATGGCCAGCGAATCTGGCGCGGCAAATGTCCCTCTGATCCCAAACTGATAGCCGAGTTAGTCCGCGAACGCGCGCCCAACGTGCAGCGTGTCGAATTCGCGACGGGACCATTGTCGATCTGGTTCTATCATGCGCTGACGCCGGAAGGCTTGCCGGCGATATGCATTGACGCCCGCCATGCGAA
>JAYTHT010000360.1:0-4204 GCA_043732365.1 Novosphingobium sp.
CAATACCAGTCCATCCCATCGCTTCCTCCATCTTCTCGACAAAGACGGTTGAATCACAAGATGCTGGTATTGCTCAACAACTTTCGGATCAGGCTCTAAACCGATTAGGAATCCAGGGAATTTCGTAATGAAATCGATGATCAAGACTGTTGGCCTCAGCTGCATCGCGTTCAGCACCGCGGCTGCGGCATCGACATCGGCAAAGGATCGGCACGACACGACACGTGATGTGCCTGCGTACAGTCACATTGTTGTGATCGTCGAGGAAAACAAGGATTTCAGCCAGGTAATGAATCCGGCCATCGCACCCAACATAACGAAATTGGCGCGTGAGAACGGCAGCGCAGGGAACTTCTTCGGGGAAGTGCATCCGAGTGAAGCCAATTATCTGGCATTCTTGGGTGGGGACACGTTCGGCATCCATGACGATGACGCCTTTTATTGTACCCCTGGATCGATGGCCGCGTATTGCGACCACGCAAACCAACCGGGGTATGTCGCGCACACGGTCGAAGCGCAGCATCTGGGAGACCAACTCCACGTGAAGGGGCTGACCTGGAAGGGCTATTATGAAAGCATCCCGGAGCCGGGCTCCTTGAAGGTCATCTCAGGCGACGCGCGCGTGGGTGTTGGTGCAGGCTTGTCGTCTTTGTATGCCAGCAAGCATTCGGGCTTTGCCAACTTTCGCGACGTGCAGGACGACCCTGCGCGAGCCTCGCTGCTTGTCGGCTTCGAGCAGCTTGACGCCGACATCAAGGCCGAAAAGCTGCCGTCCTTTGCCTTGGTCGTTCCCAACCAGTGCAACGAAATGCACGGCCTGTCTGGCGAAGGCGTGCCGCTCGATTGCAGTGGAGGCCAGGTCGAGCAACTGATCGGTCGCGGTGATCGGGTGATCGGCACGCTCGTCGCCAAACTGCAAGGCACGGCCGCGTGGAAATCGCGTCAAAACATGGCGATCGTGATCACGTTCGATGAAGGGTCTGGCGGATCCAAGGGCGGGTGTTGCAGTGTCACGCCCAATGCTCCGTCGAATTATGGCGGAGGGCATATCCCGACGATCGTCATCACCAATCATGGCCCGCGCGGCTTGCGCGACGCAACCCCCTATAATCATTATTCCCTGTTGCGCACAATGGAGGACGCGTTCGGGATCAAGCAGCATCTTCGCCGGGCAGGCGACACCGCTGGCGGCGTCGTATCGATGGGCCCGCTCTTTGCAACGTCGAGCAGACGCTAAACGTAGTGAGGCGCATCCGCGTGTCGGCGGTGCTTGGCCGCATCAGGGCGAGATCGACATCGTGGACGATGGTCGGCCATGCGCCGACCATCGTTCATGCAACGCTTAACACCCGCCTGTTCAACCACATCAAGTGGACCCAGCGGGGTGCGCTCGCTTTGCCCCGACCAATTTTCTGGCGTTCCTGGCCTGTCGGTTGGTGGTAGCGGCATCGGTCTCTTGGTCGTCCATGGTCATTCTCCTGTGGCCGGTTTGGCCAGCTTGAGAATGCGCTTGCCGTAGCGATTGATCATCAATGGACGGATGCACCCGGTCAGGCAACAGTCGCACCAACTCAAGCCATTCCCCGATCAGTCCATGAACGGTAGCTCCTTGTGAAACCGGCCATTCACCTTCCGCTGGGCGGCCGGACAGCAATGCGCCTAATTTCGACCTTACGAGGATCTCCTCGCTCAGGGTAATCGAAGCGAGCGATGCCGCCTTGGTCAGACGACGACCCCGCCGTCTATAACCATGGTCTGGCCAGTCATGAAACTCGAGGCATCAGAAGCGAGGTACACTGCGGCGCCCGCAATCTCGTGCGGTTCGCCGATGCGGCCGAGGCAAGCGTTCGACGTCGACTGCTTCAAATTGTCCGGATTTTCCCACAGCCCGCGTGCAAATTCGGTTTTGACAAGGCCGGGGGCAATGCAGTTAATCCGCACATTCGAAGGTCCCAATTCGCGGGCGAGATTTCTGCACATCGCAATATCGGCTGCCTTGGCAATCCCGTAGGCCCCGATGATCGGGGTGCCGCGCAGGCCGCCGATCGACGAAATGATGATAATCGATCCGGCCTTGCGCTCGATCATTTCCGGCGCAACCATCTGGATCAGCCAATGTTGCGACACGATATTGTTGTCGAGCGTTTTGCGGAACTGTTCGTCAGTAATTGTGGCCATCGGGCCATAATGCGGGTTCGATGCGGCATTGCACACCAGCACGTCGATCTTGCCGAACGCCGCACGGCCCGCATCGATCATCGCCTGCAGCGACTCCTTTGACGATAGCGACGACGATACCGCGATTGCGGCGCCTGGATGCCTGGCATTTATCGCCGCAGCGACGCTTTCGCACGGGGCTATATTGCGGCTGGTGATGACGACCTTCGCACCGTGATCCGCCATTTCGTGAGCTATGGCCTCGCCGATGCCGCGCGACGACCCCGTGATGATCGCGACCCGACCGGTCATGTCGAACTGACTCATGCGCTTATGTCCTCTGCCAAGTTATCGAATTATTCTGAGAGCTTGATGCCAACTAATTCGAGAATGGTCCACGGCGGAAACTCTGCCTCGTAATGTGGCGATCGTCGGAGAGCCTATAGGGGGCGGGGTCGTCATCGTGGTGTCGCCCTCACTCAACCATTGGACACAGCACGCTGCTCGGCTTCCAGGCTGGAACTGTCGCCTCATCGGCGACCAGCGCCACCAGGGTGTAGAAGAAACGATTGAATTTGGCGGCTGCTATCCAGTCGATCGACTGGGCGAGGTCGTCTTGCGGGCGGTGATAACCGGTCCGATACCATTGGCGGTAGATGCGCTCGCTTTCCCTGCCGGGCCTGTAGCCGAAGACGAACGCGGTCGCCGGGATGCCCGCTGCCAGGAATGACCATTGATCGGCGCGCCGCAAGAGACCGCGTTCGGGTTCGGGATCTTTTTGCGTGGCAATAGCCATACACGAAGCGAACCTGCTCGCCCCTCTCACGCTGATGACGCCCTTGGCGACGATCGCCTTGGGGGTGCTTATCACGCATGACCATTTTGATTTTTGGATCGCGCTGGGCGCGACATTGGCGCTCGGCGGCGTGCTGATCGTGGCCCTCCGCCGCAAGCCCGCCATAGCGCTCCTCGTTGATCTTTAGGTTCGCTAGCCAACATCGGTCTGGCATTCGCTGAGGCGCAGCCCCGCTGCCGTCACACAACATCAACTGGCCTGGTCAGGTCCATGACGCGTCATCGACCGTGCCGCCAGCAGATGCGTGCCAATCGTCAGGAGCACGATCGGAAACAGCGCCTCGTAACCGATCTCCAGCGATTGATGAACCCCATGCGCCTTGGCCACATCGCTGATCCGGCCGACATACAGCGGTCCGCCGCCCAGCCCGATCAGGTTGAGGATGAACAGCAATGTGGCTCCCGCCAGCGCGCGCTGCGAGGGCGGGGCGGCATTCTGAACCACGGTCAGCGCAGGCGCGAGGTACATGTTATTGAGCAAGGCCGGGATCGCCAGAAACGCGAGCGCGATCTGCCAGGTGGGAGCCCAGATCAACCCGGCCAGCGCCGGCAAGGTCAGGGTAAAGGCAATCGCCGGCACCCAGGCATACCAACGCCGGTCGTGTCGCCCCAATCTGTCGACTAGCCAACCTGCAGCGAACGTACCGATAAACCCGGTCACACCCAGCACCAGCCCGTACCACGCGGCGACCTGAGTCAGGCTCATCCCCTTCACCCGCTCGAGGAACGGCGGGTTCCAGCTTAGCATCGCATAGCCGACAAACGCCGATAGCCCCGACGATAAAGCGGTCAGCACCATCGTCCGGTTCTGAAAAAAGGTCGCAAGACCGGCCCGGATGCCCTGTGGGGGTTCATGCGCAAGCGCTCCGGCACGCACCGGATCGAGTCCGCCGCGCTGCGGCTCGCGGACGACGAGGAGCATCACCAACGCCAGAACGATCCCAGGCAAGCCGACCGCGACAAACGCGGTGCGCCAGCCATAATGAGCCGCGACCCACCCGCCCGCAGCAACGCCGAGAGCCGAGCCGACGGGCACGCCGAGCGAATAGATCGCCAGACCCGTGCCCCGCTCCTCGGGTGGAAAATAATCGGAAATCAGGCTGTAGGACGGCGGCGATCCACCGGCTTCGCCCGCGCCGACCATCACCCGCGAAAGCGCCAGCTGCGTGAAGTTCGAAGCCAGCCCGCAACC
>JAYTHT010000361.1:0-1162 GCA_043732365.1 Novosphingobium sp.
CTTGCCGAATTGATCGCCGATGGCGTGACGACGGTGGAGATCAAATCGGGCTATGGCCTCGAATTGGCGGCAGAGCAGCGCATGTTGCGCGCTGCGCGCGCACTGGGCAAACAAATGCACGTATCGGTGGCGACCACGTTTTTGGGCGCGCACGCGCTGCCGCCCGAATTTGTTGGCCGCGCGGATGACTATATCGATCAGGTGACAGGCGTGATGTTGCCCGCGCTGGCCGGCGAAGGCCTGGTCGATGCGGTTGACGCGTTTTGCGAAGGCATCGGATTTTCACCCGCGCAAGTGGAGCGGGTGTTTGTCGCGGCGCGCGCGCATGGGTTGCGGGTGAAACTGCATGCCGAACAGTTGTCGAATTTGCACGGGGGCGCGCTGGCTGCGCGGTATGGCGCGCTTTCGGCCGATCATCTTGAACACCTCGATGCGGCGGGAATCGCTGCGATGGCCGCCGCTGGCACGGTCGCGACACTGCTGCCCGGGGCGTATTATTTCACGCGCGAAACCCGATTGCCCCCGGTCGCGCAATTGCGCGCTGCGGGCGTGCCGATTGCGCTGGCGACCGATTGCAATCCCGGGACCAGCCCGATGACGTCGCTGTTGCTGGCGATGAACATGGGCGCGACGCTGTTTCGCCTGACAGTTGCCGAGTGCCTGGCGGCGGTGACAGTGAATGCCGCGCGGGCGCTTGGGCGCAATGATATCGGCATGGTTGCGCCTGGCACCTGGGCCGATCTGGCGGTGTGGGATGTGACCGCGCCTGCCGAATTGGTGTATCGCATCGGGGCGCGACCGCTACATGCGCGCTATTGGAGAGGTCAATGATCACGTTAAACCCTGGGATCACGTTAAACCCCGGGATCACGTTAAACCCCGGCGCCGTCAGTCTGGCCGAATGGCGGGCGATCTGGAACGGGGCGCGCGTGCGGCTCGATCCCGGTTGTGCGCCCGCGATTGCCGCCAGCGCAGCAGCGGTTGCGCGCATACTGGCCAAGGGCGCACCGGTTTACGGGATCAACACCGGCTTTGGCAAATTGGCGAGCGTGCGTATCGAAGATACCGATCTGGCCAGATTGCAGCGCAATATCGTGCTCAGTCATGCCGCCGGCACCGGCGCGCCGTCGCCGGTCGCGGTGGTGCGGTTGATGATGGCGCT
>JAYTHT010000362.1:0-4187 GCA_043732365.1 Novosphingobium sp.
GAACAGTTCGAACAGCGTCCGCTGCTGACCAAAGTTGAAGGCAATCTGGCCCATTTCATCGATGGCACATCCAAAGTGGTCGATGCGATCGTGATGTGCACCGGGTATCTGCACCATTTTCCGTTTTTGCCCGACGATCTGCGGCTCGTCACCAACAACCGGCTGTACCCCGGCAATCTGTGGCAGGGCGTGGTGTGGCAGGACAATCCGAACCTGTTTTATGTCGGGATGCAGGACCAGTTTTTCACATTCAACATGTTCGACGCGCAAGCGTGGTATGTCCGCGATCTGATCCTGGGTAAAATCGCGATTCCCGATGCAGCGACTCGCGCGGCCAGCTTTGCCGAGTGGCAGGCGCGCGAGGAAGCGGCAGGCACCGCCGACGAGCAGATCGATTTCCAGGCAGCTTATGTCAGCCAGCTGATCGCCGCGACCGACTATCCGCCGCTCGATACTGCGGCCGTGGGCGCGCTGTTCAAACAGTGGGAACACGACAAGCAGGCCGACATCATGGGCTATCGCAACCACTCGTACAAATCGATCCTGACCGGCACGCAAAGCCCGCGCCATCACACCCGCTGGATGGATGCGCTCGACGATTCGCTCGAAGCGTTTCTCGCCACCAGCGACATGACGGTCTGATCCGGGCCGATGGCCAGCATGATGCCCGGTGAGATGTTGCCCGGTGATGTGGTGCCGGGTGATATATTGCGAGGTGATATATTGATTGTCGTGCGTGGCGGCGGCGAAGCGCGGATCGATCTGGCGCCCGGCGACCGGGTTGAGATCATCGATGTCGAAGGGTTGCAACCGGGCGTGCTCGTCGGGCCGGATGGTGACGAAACCCAGATGCTGCCGGGCGATGAGGCGGGTGCCCGGCACGCGTTTACCGCGACCACCGCACAGGCGATCACGGTCAAGGCGCCGGGTGCGCCGATGCAGCCCGACTGCCAAAACGTCGCGACCGATCTGCATGTGCGGATCGCCCGCGCCGATCCGGCCAGCGATTTGCCGCCGCCGCTGGCCGAGCCCACGCTCGATCTGCGCGTGCCCGCTGCCAATGCGCGCGCCTATCGCGTGCGCAAAGGCGACTATATTCAGATCATCGATGTAGACGGGCGGCAATGTTCGGATTTCGTCGCGTTCGACGCAGCCGCTCTGGACCAGGGCACAGAACTAGGGCTCGATCCGACAACCACGCGCACGTTGATGGGGCGATCGATTTCCAGCCCCGGATTGCATTCGCGGTTTTTCAATGCCGCGCTGCAGCCGCTGGTCGAAGTGGTGCGCGATACGGTGGGCCGCCATGATACGTTCCTGCTGGCGTGCAATGCCAAATATTACGATGACATGGGCTATCCCGGTCACGCGAATTGCACCGAAAATTTCAATCGCGAACTGGCGCCGCACGGCATCGCGCCGCGTGCGGGCTGGCCTGCGATCAATTTTTTCTACAACACCATCGTTGGCGCGGATGAAACGATCACATCGGACGAGCCATGGTCGCGCCCGGGCGATTATGTCCTGCTACGCGCGCTGACCGATCTGGTCTGTGCGTCATCGTCCTGCCCCGACGATATCGACCCGGCCAATGGCTGGAACCCGACCGACATCCATGTCCGCCTTTATGACAGGAGTGCCGAGCTTGCGCCCGGCAATGGCCATCGCATGACCCCAGACGCGCCCGCCCGCCTGACCCGGGAAACCGGATTTCACCCCCGCACCAGCGCGCTGACCCGGCAGATGGTCGATTATCGCGGGTTCTGGCTGCCCACGGCTTATACCAATCACGGCGCCATCGCCGAATATTGGGCCTGTCGTCAACGCGCCGCGCTGATCGACCTGTCGCCGTTGCGCAAGTTTGAAATCACCGGTCCCGATGCCGAAGCCTTGATGGACCTGGCCGTTACGCGCGACATGACAAAGCTGTCGATCGGCCAGATCGTCTATACCGCGATGTGCCATGACACCGGTGGGATGATCGATGATGGCACGGTGTTTCGGCTGGGCCAGACCAATTTCCGCTGGGTCTGCGGCGAAGACTGGTGCGGCGTGTGGTTGCGCCAGTTGGCGGCCGATCGCGGATTTCAGGCATGGGTGCGATCCTCGACCGATCAACTGTCGAATGTTGCCCTCCAGGGACCGTTGTCGCGCGAAATCCTGGCGCCGTTGGTGGCCACCCCCGCGCACAAACCGACTGTGGCCGAACTGGGCTGGTTCCGCTTTACCACCGGGCGGTTTAGCACTGGGCCATTGGGCGATATTCCGGTGGTCGTTTCGCGCACCGGATACAGCGGCGAACTGGGCTATGAAATCTGGTGCCACCCGACCCGCGCGCCCGAATTGTGGGACGCGCTGATCGCGGCCGGCGCACCGCATGGTGTGTTGCCGGCGGGGCTCGATGCGCTTGACATGCTGCGGATCGAGGCCGGGTTGGTGTTTGCGGGCTATGAATTCTGCGACCAGACAGATCCGTTCGAGGCCGGGATCGGCTTTGCCGCGCCAAAGTCGAAACAGGCTCCGTTTATCGGGTCAGAGGCCCTCGCGCGCCGCCGCGACCATCCGCAGCGCACGCTTGTGGGCCTGACCGTCGAAGGCGGTGAACACGTCGGTCATGGTGATCCGGTCTATGCAGGCCGGGTTCAGGTCGGCGTTGTCACTAGCGCGACACGATCGCCGATCCTGAACCAGACGATCGCGCTGGCCAAAATCGATGTCAGTCAAAAGGCGCTGGGTACCGCGCTGACGATCGGTAAACTCGATGGTCAGCAGAAACGTATCGGCGTGCAAGTCGTGCGTTTTCCCCACTATGACCCGGACAAAACCCGGGTTCGTTCGTAAATCGCGGCACAAAAGGACATACCATGGCAACTGTAGCGCCGGTCGAAGCACCCGGCCTGCAACGCGGCATCAGCTGGACTGGCGCGTTCTGGATTGCCAGCGGGGTGCCGGCACTGGTGCTGTTTTCGATCGGCACGATTGCCGCGTCGGTCGGCATGGCGTCGTGGCCGGTGTGGATGATCTCGATCCTGTTCGGGTTTGTCCAGGCGTTCAGCTATGCCGAAATCGCCGGGTTGTTCCCTAACAAATCGGGCGGCGCCTCGGTCTATGGCGCGGTCGCCTGGGCGCGATATTCAAAACTGTTCGCGCCGATATCGGTGTGGTGCAACTGGCTGGCGTGGTCGCCGGTGCTGACGATCGGTTCGGGCCTGGCTGCCGGGTTTTCGCTGTCGATCCTGTTTGGTGCCGATGCCGGCATCAACACCTGGCATGTGACTTTGCTCGATCTGTCGTTCCTGAAAACCGGGCTCAGTTTGCGGATCAATGCCACCGCGATCATCGGCGCTGTGTTCCTACTGATCGCGTTTGCGATCCAGCATCGCGGAATCAGTTCGACCGCGCGCACGCAAGTCGTGCTGGGCGTGATCGCGCTGCTGCCGCTGCTGCTGATCGGGCTGGTGCCGCTGATCACTGGCGATCTGCCGCGCCACAACCTGTGGCCGATCCTGCCGCTGGCGCACAATGCCCTGGGCCAACCGGTCAACGGGCATTGGAATGCGGCGGGCATTTCGATCTTTATGGGTGGGCTGTTTGTGGCCGCCTGGTCGACGTACGGGTTTGAAACAGCGGTGTGCTACACCCGCGAATTCCGCGATCCGCGCACGGATACATTCAAGGCGATCCTGTATTCGGGCCTGTTGTGCATGGTCGTGTTCACTCTTGTGCCGATCAGCTTTCAGGGTGTGCTCGGATTAAAAGGCATGCTGGCGCCCGACATTGCCAACAACATGGGCGTGGCCAAGGCAATGGCCGCGATGATCAAGGCCGGGCCGGTCATTGGGCCGGTCGTGGGCAACGTCATTGTCGTGATGATGATCCTGGCGCTGTTGCTGGCGATCATCATGTCGATGGCCGGGTCATCGCGCACGCTGTATCAGGCGTCGGCCGATGGCTGGCTGCCCAAATATCTCAGCCGGGTAAACCACGCGGGCGCGCCGACCGCGGCGATGTGGACCGATCTGGGGTTCAATCTGATCCTGCTGTCGATGTCGGACTATGTGTTTGTGCTCGGCGTGTCCAACGTCTGCTATATCCTGTTCAACTTCCTCAATCTCAATGCGGCGTGGATCCACCGGATGGATCGGCCGGGCTGGGAACGCCCGTATCGCGCGCCGACGCCACTGCTG
>JAYTHT010000363.1:0-1157 GCA_043732365.1 Novosphingobium sp.
CGACGACGCGGGCTGGCCGAAGCCAGCACCAGCGCAACGTTAGAGTGATGCGCCAATTGAGCCATGAGATTGCGGCTCAGTAAGAGCCGGGACCGCCGCGGCCGGGCATGAAGCGATACGTGATGCGGCCTTTGGTCAGGTCGTATGGGGTGAGTTCCACCAGGACTTCGTCGCCGACGAGCACACGGATGCGGTTTTTGCGCATCTTGCCAGCCGTGTGGCCGAGAATTTCGTGGTCGTTTTCGAGACGGACGCGGAACATCGCGTTAGGCAGCAATTCAACCACCGTCCCGCGCATTTCGAGGAGTTCTTCTTTCGCCATCGGCGGTCCGCGCTGCCTTGTTCTGTTTTGGAGTGTGCGGCGCGATTGGCCGATTCTCAAAAAATATGGGACAAATAAGGTTCGATGCGATGGTACAGTTACGCCCCGCGCGTGGCGCCCTTAACTCGTTAGCCACCAAAAGGAAAGCCCGCTGCGCATTGGTGTGCAGGGCTGGTGTATTCGCGCGTTGCTGTTTGCGCCGATACAGGGTTTGCCCCGCAATTGAGCGCATTGCCCAAAAAACCGGCGGACGACAAAATGTTACCAATTGTCCATTGCTGATTGCCGGGGCATTTCGCAAGACCACCTAGGGTCTGGACCTCAGCGCAATTTGCCTCATTCGTGCCCTTGACCTGGATCGCCATGCCCGCCGCCGCCCTGTTGCTTTCCGTCTTTGCCGCCGGCGTCACTTTGGGCGCCACGTTCGCGCAAGCGCCGCAGGTCGAACAAATCGCGCCGCCTGTGGTCGAAGTGCCCGCCCCAACAGACGAAATCTCCGTCTCGGGAGAAAAGATTGAGCGGGCCAATGCCCAGGGGCTCGACAAAAATGGCGAGATTCTGGTCGTCGCGCACCGCATCAAAGGCCAGGTAGAGACCGATCAGCCGCCGATCGTCACATTGGATGAAGACGACATCGCGTCCTATGGCGTATCCTCAATTGAGGAACTGGTCGCCGTGCTGGTGCCGCAGACCGGTACCGGACGCGGGCGCGGCGATGGCGCGCCGGTGTTCCTGTTGAACGGCATGCGCGTGTCCAATTTCCGCGAAATCCGTGGCCTGCCGCCCGAAGCGATCCGGCGCGTCGAAATCCTGCCCGAAGAGGTTGCGTTGAAAT
>JAYTHT010000364.1:0-1156 GCA_043732365.1 Novosphingobium sp.
GACCGGTTGCCGGTCGATCGCTGCAACCAGTTGCATTTCCGAAGTACCAGGGTTGGCAAAGCAAGTGTCAACCCCGCACGCTGCGAGTGTTGCGACAAATGCTTCGGCTCCATTCGAGATCATTACGCCGCTTTCTCCCACAGGTCTGCCGCGCCCATGGTGCAGCACTGAAACGCGGCGTCAACCTTGCAAACGGCACGGATCCGCCCTGCCCTTACGGCAAGGCCGATCCGGCCAAAGTTAAATGATCCCTAAACCATCAATGCCCGATTGCGGCGGACTGCGCGTTTTCTTCGCGATTGATCTGGTTCTGTTCATGGCGCGTGATGTGGCCACCGTGTGCGCGTGCATCGGCACCATCCTGCCGCGCAATCGACCGGTCGGTGGACAGCATCGCGTCCGCCTGGCCACGGGTCAATTCGCCTTCGCGGCGTTCGCGGTTGATGCGGTGGACCTGATGATGTTCGCGGGCGAGCACTTCATGTTGGCGCGGGTGGCGGTGCGCCCACGTGTTCGCCATCGCTGGATTGGCCATCGCTGGATTGGCCATCGCTGAATTAGAGGTAGCAAACACCACGCCAAGACCGGCCAGCGCGATGAAAATTTTGGATCTCGACATGGTAGTCACTCCCACAGGTGCGGCTGCGCCTGTGCCGCCGACCAAACCTTTGTGGACCAGCCTGTTTGAACCAATTGTGAAATGACGCTTCACCAGGCGCTCAGAAAAATAATGCCTAACCTGAACGATCAGGTCACGCCGGTTCATCGACCAATTCGTGGCCGAGCTCGATATACCGCGCCAGGTGATAATCTTCATCGCCCAGTTCGTGGCCGATCATGATCAGCCGCTTGGCGTAATGCGACAGTGCCAGTTCCCAGGTCATGCCGATCCCGCCGTGCATCTGGATCGCTTCCTCGGCCGCAAGCGAGCCCGCCTTGCCAATTGTCGCCTTGGCCGCGCTGACCGCGCGTTCACGATCGATCCGGTCGGCGGGAAAAAGATCTGCGGCGTTGATCGCAGCGCTGCGCGATTGTTCGATTTCCAGCGCGATTGTCGCCATGCGGTGTTGCAGGGCCTGAAACTTGCCGATCACGACGCCAAACTGTTTGCGCGTGCGCAAATAATCGAGCGTCTGATCGCGCAACACGTCCATCA
>JAYTHT010000365.1:0-4169 GCA_043732365.1 Novosphingobium sp.
GATCCCGATGACCGGATCGCGCTGCTGGGCCGCAATGGCAATGGCAAGACTACGCTGGCGCGCCTGCTGGCGGCGCAATTGCCCGCGATGGAGGGCGCGATGGCGTCCAGCGGAAAGATGCGCATCGGCTATTTCACGCAGTATCAGGTCGAGGAACTGGCGGGCGATGCCACGCCGCTGTTGCATATGCAGCGCGCGATGCCCAGCGCCACGCCGCAAGCGGTGCGCGGGCAACTCGGCCGGTTCGGATTTTCGGGACATCGCGCGATGGCCGAAATTCGCACGCTGTCCGGCGGGGAACGCGCGCGGCTGGCGCTGGCGCTGGTGACGCGCGATGCACCGCACCTGCTGATCCTGGACGAACCGACCAACCACCTTGATGTCGACGCGCGTGAAGCACTGGTTCAGGCGCTGAACACTTACAAAGGCGCGGTCATCCTGATCAGCCATGATCGCCATATGGTCGAATTGACCGCCGACCGGCTGGTCCTGGTCGATGAAGGCACCGCGCGGCCGTTTGACGGGGCGATGACCGAATACATCGATTTCGTGCTGGGCCGTAACCAGCCCAAAAACGAAGGCGCGACTGCTGGCAAAAGCGGCGGCGGCGGCGGAAAAGCCGATCGCAAGGCCAGCGCGGCGCTGCGCGAACAGCATCGCGGCATGAAAAAGAAAGTGATCAACGCCGAAGTGCTGATCGCCAAGCTCCAGACCGAAATCAGCGCATTGGATCGCGCAATGTTCGAACCCGCCAAAGCCACCGGTGAGTTTGCCAAACTGGCGATGGGCGAATTGTCACGCCGTCGCGGTGCCGCCGCGTCAAAGCTGGAGACGGTCGAGGCGGAATGGATGGGGTTGAGCGAAGCATATGATGCGGCGATTGCGGCGGGCTGAATAGAGCCGAATATATCGCTTGCAAGCACACCGCGAGTTGGCTGGAAATGATGGAAGGCCGACACCCATTCAAAACTCGCTCGTCATGCCGGACTTGATCTGGCATCCATCTTGCGGCCGGGTACCGTGTCCAACAGCCGATTGCCCATGGCCTCGTTTCGCCCCGATCCAAGCCAGCCACGCAAACGATGGGTGGGTGCCGGATCAAGTCCGGCATGACGAAAGATAGCGTGGATAGACATTGCGCTCGCCCATGCGATTCACGATCGTCAGCTTGCCGAACATGGCGGACCGGTTGGCGTGCGCGATCTCGCAGCACTGGCATCAGCATTGGATCGGGCGCGCAATCATCCGTTTGCCGATGGCAACCAGCGCAGCGCCTGGGTTCTGGCGCGCCAGCTCCTGCTACTTAACGCCGTGACCATCGGGTTCACATCCGAAGCCGCTATCCGGACGGTACTGCAGCTGGCGGCAGGCGACCTTTCCGAAGAGGCCCTGACGAAATGGTTTCAAGCCCGGCGGGCATGACCATCCCCAGCCGTGGCCGGGGATGGTGTAACGATCAGCCCAGCACGTCTTCTACCGGGACGTAGTCATAGCCCAGTTCGGTGGCAACGGCTTCATATGTCACTTTTCCGTCATGTACGTTCAGCCCTGCGGCGAGGTTGGGATCGGCTTTCAACGCGGCTTTCCAGCCCAGGTTGGCGATGCGTAGGGCGTGGGGCAGGGTGACGTTGTTCAATGCATAGGTGCTGGTGCGCGCCACGCCGCCCGGCATATTGGCAACGCAATAATGCACCACGCCGTCCACGACATACGTTGGATCGGCGTGGGTCGTGGCGTGGCTGGTTTCAAAACAACCGCCCTGGTCGATCGCGACATCGACCAGCACCGCGCCCGGACGCATCGTTGACAGCATGTCGCGGGTTACCAATTTGGGGGCTGCTGCGCCGGGGATCAGCACCGCGCCGATCACCAGATCGGCATCGGCGACCAGTTCGGCCAGGACGGCCTTGCCCGAATAAATCGTGCGCGCACGTCCTGCGAAATGGTTGTCGAGCTTTTCAAGCGTTTCGGGATCGCGATCGAGAATCGTGACATCGGCGCCCAGGCCCACGGCCATCTGCGCCGCGTTGAACCCGACGACCCCGCCACCGATCACCACGACTTTGCCCGGGGCCACGCCCGGTACGCCGCCCAGCAGCACGCCGCGTCCGCCATGCGCCTTTTCCAGCGCGGTCGCGCCGGCCTGGATCGCCATGCGGCCGGCAACCTGGCTCATCGGTTTGAGCAAAGGCAGGCTGCGGCCCGGACCGGTCACGGTTTCATAGGCAATCGCAGTGACGCCCGATTTGACCAGATCGGCGGTCTGTTCGGGATCGGGCGCGAGGTGGAGGTAGGTATACAGCACCTGGCCACGGCGCAGTTGCGCGCGTTCGCCCGGCTGGGGCTCTTTGACTTTCACGACCATTTCGCATTCGGCGAAAATCACCGCCGCATCGGGCTTGATCACCGCGCCGGCGGCTTCATAAGCGGCATCGCTGGCGCCGATACCTGTCCCGGCCCCTGTCTGGACCCAGACGTCGTGGCCATGTGCGACCAGCTCGCGCGCCGATTCCGGAGTCAGGCCGACGCGGTATTCGTGGTTCTTAATTTCGGTAACCGTGCCGATGCGCATGGGGCGTTCCTTCAATCCGGGATGACCACCGTATGGTAATCCGGGCTTTGCGAAAAATATCACCCCATTTCACCCTTGTAGTGACCATGCGCGCGATGATATTCGGCATTATGGACTAATGCCGGGAATATATTGCATGGATCGCACGGATCGCAACTTGCTTGAAGCGCTACAAATCGATTCGTCGCGGTCGATTGCCGATCTGGCGGAACAGATCTCGCTGTCGCCATCGGCCTGCCACCGCCGGATCAAGGCGCTGGAAGAACAGGGCCTGATCGCCGGCTATGCCGCGCGCGTTGATCCGCGCCGGCTCGGGCTGGCGGTCGAAGTGTTTGTTGAAATCACGCTGACCAGCCAGACCCGCGAGGCGATGGACCGGTTTGAACGCGCGGTCGGCGATTTCGACGACATCCTGGAATGCCATCTGATGAGCGGCAATGCCGATTACCTGTTGCGCGTGGCTGCGGCGGACCTGGCCGATTACGATGCGATCCACCGCGAATGCCTGGCGCGCCTGCCCGGTGTTTCGGCGATGCGATCGTCGTTTTCGATTCGCCGGATCAAGCGGATGGTGGGTTATCCTGTCAGCCGGCTGTCCTGATTTCGACTTCGGGGACTTCGACTTCGGTAAACATGCGTGCTTGCGCCACATGCAGGTCGCCGGTTTCGATTTGCAGCGACAGCCGTTCGCGGTCGCGCGCGCGATAGCTGATTTCGGCGCGCCTGATGGCTTCCTGGCTCAGGCCCACGCCATCGAACGCGCTGCGCGCCATCGCGATTGCCGATTCCATCGTTTCGCGGATGACCAGCGCCGCGCCCGTTGGCTCCAGCCGAATCAGGCCAAGCCGGTCAAAGACGCGCACGTGAATGGCCGCCTGGGGAAACGCATGGCCAACCGCGTCGATCAGTTCGGCGTCGATCTGATCACCATCCAGGCAGAACAGGATCATTTCTGCGCTGTCGGCGCCCGCCTGGCGCAGCACGTCGAGCCGGGTACCATCGCCAAAATAAACCCGTGCGCCATATGTCGCGGCGTTGTCGATCAATCCGACATTGCGGTCGATCAGCGTGACGGCAATGCCTCCGGCCAACATCATTTGACCGACCGTCTGGCCAAACCGACCATAGCCCACGATCAGGGCACTGGCACAATCGCCGTCGGGCAGGCCCTCTGGTCCCTCGCGCACTTCGGCTTTGGCCGCCGGTTGTTCGCGAAACCGGCGTGTGGCCGTCATCAGGAACGGTGTGGTCGCCATTGACAACGTGACGACCGCGCCAAACAGGCTGGCGGCTTGCGGTGCGATCAATTGCGCGTGCGTCGCCTGGGTAAACAGGACAAACGCGAATTCGCCGCCCTGGCTAAGCAACAGGCCTGTCGCCAGCGCGCCGCGCCAGTTCAGCTTGAACAGCATGGCCAGCCCAAAAATCACCGCCGCCTTGGTCGCAATGACCAGCACCGTGATTGCCACCACAAATAGCGGTTCCTGCACAATCGCCGACAAATCGAGCATCATCCCGACCGACAGGAAAAACAGGCCGAGCAGGATCGAACGGAACGGTTCGACCGCGGCCTCCAATTCATGGCGATAGGGCGTTC
>JAYTHT010000366.1:0-13075 GCA_043732365.1 Novosphingobium sp.
GCCGGGTTCACCGATTCAAAAATCACGCGGTGCGCCGCAACATCGCCGCCGCCTTTTCACAGACACCATTGACCGCCACCTGCCAGCCATCGCCATGGACAGCCATGTTCGATGCCGCACAAGCGGTGGAATTGGCCAAAGGGCGGCCGGGCGACATCATCCCCTATTGGGTATATCCCGGCACACGCACCATCGAACGAGTGGTCCTGATCCCGCCGTTCAGTCGAGAAAAGGAACGCTACAAGGATCTCATAACCTCACTGGCCACCTATCGCCTTGCCTTTGGCCAACCACGTCAAGATGAACTTCTCAAGCTGTTCGCAGGTTTAGATGAGGAGGCTGTCCGCAAGCTTACGAGCCTGCAAATAACGCTTCGACCGCCTACATCCTCGATCTTGGATTAATCCACCGGGCTCTGCCCATACTTCCGCAGCACATCATTGAAGGCCTCAGCCATCAGTTCCTGAAGGGTGAGGCCATGCTTGCGGGCACAAACGTGCATGGCCATCGACATCTCGGGCGAGAAGTACGCGGCGATGGCCTTGCGCCCAGCGCGGCTGTTCGATCTGGGAAGGGTGTTGGCCAATATGGAGGCACGAGCATCCGCTCCAATGCCGGGAGCGGAAGGCTGGGCGTCCACCTTTGGCTTGTCAGCGAGATTAGCAAAGCGGCTCATGTATTCACACTCCCTCTCGTGCGGTTGTGGACATGTTCACATGCGCGATGGTCCACATGTGAAGCGCGGCGATCTCGGCAGCAGCCTTGCCGTCAGGCTCGAACTCGATCACCAATGCGCCTGCTGCACTGGCATGGCGATAGACGGCACGGTCGGGAAGGATGTTCGGGCAAGCATCGATCCCGAAGCCCTGCACCAGTTCAACCGCTTCCTCATACATGCGCGGCGCATGGGGCGGGCCAGCGGTGAAGACCACAAACGCAGGCTTGTCGAACAGGCGCACGAGACTGACGGTGGTCTTGATTGCCGCGAGATCAAAGGCGCTGGGGCGGCAAGGGATCAACACCAGATCGGCCACCTCCACCGCCCTACTGGCCGCACTGTCGGCATGGGGCGGCGTGTCGATCACGATGAAGGTTGCACCTTGAGCCTCGGCGGCCTCGACCTTGGCCTGAATACGCGGGGGAGCGCTGTCGATCACTTCGGGAGCCTTGTCGGAGCGCCAAGCGCCCCATTGGCTGGCCGTGGCCTGCGGATCGGTGTCGATGATAAGCGCGACGGCACCGGCAGCTTCGGCGGCGGCGGCAACGTTCACCGACAGCGTAGTTTTGCCCGAGCCGCCCTTCTGGCTGACGATGGCGATAATGGTCATGACGATTTCCTTGCCCGTTCGCATGTGGACGTGTGGGATTGTGAGAGTTTGGAGGTTTGGACAGGTAGGATGCTGGATAGCTTCACCCGTACGGTGTGATGCGCCGCTCCATGGTGGCGATCAGCTTCGCGGTGAGGTGAGCCAACGGCCCGAGCGGCGGCTCGATAGCCTTCTCAGGCGGCGCGACTGCCGGTGGCGCCTGCTGGGCGTTGCGCTCCGTGGCCCGGAACAGACCAGCGAGGTTCACGCCTGCCGAGCCTGCCCGCCGCAACATGCCCGCCAGACACCTTGCCGGTGAGCCCACCCGATAGCAGTGGCCATGCGGCAGTTCGGCATTCCGGTCGATGAGCAGCACGCTGAGCGCCGCCCGTTCCCGACCGAACTGCTGGCAAGCCCGGCCCCAGGTGCTCTGGGCGATCCCAAGCCGACCGCAACTGCGCCAAGACGCCTCGACAAGGTTAGGCCAGCTCGGCCCGCCCAGTGCCTCGACGATGCCGCAATAGCTCTCGGTAGCCACCGCCAGTGCGGTCGCGGGCCGGATGCGCTCGAGCGGATCGCGGATCGGCGCGGTACTTCTTCGTGGTGAGTTTTTGTCCTGTATATTGGGTGCGCAGTTTTCTTCCGGCGCGCCGGAAGTTTTCAGTGCACGGGGATCGGTTTCCGGCCCAGAATCCGAATGATGTTCAATGGCTGCGAGCATGGCGGACAAGGCCTCGCGGATAGCGATCAGGCGGTCGATGCTGTTGATCCTCGCCGTGCGGCCATCGGGCAGGATGGTCTCAGCCTGCTCGCGCAGGTGATCATCGGCTGCCTCGCGGATACGCTGGCCCAACTGGCGGATCTCGGCGCGGCACTGCTGGATGGCGCGGGCCTGTAACTCCAATGCACCGGCCTTGGCCTGCAACTCGGCAAAGCGCTCGACCAGTGGGCCCAGGTTGATACCTGCTGCCCAGACAATGGTGCCGTCCTGCCGGTCTCCGGCGCGCTCGCCGTTGATCCCGGCGTTGCGGATGATGAAACCCGCCTGCTCCAACTCGCGCTCGGCGGAATTGATCGAGCGCGGCGTCAGCCCCAAGGCCTCGGCAAAGCGACAGGCCTGCGTCCAGACGGCGCAGATGCGGCCAGGCAGATAGTCACCGTCCATGGTCTTAAGCACATAGTGCCTGACCAGCGCCACGGCCGTGGACGACAGACCAAAGCCGGGCCGCGCCACCTGCTCGAACATTCGCAGCAGGTCGAACCGGCCGACACCCGCTGGCAGTCCCCTATGGGAAAGGGTGGTGCTCATGGCAGCCCTCCCCCAAAAAGGACGCTTGCACGCGAGTCCGTGCAACGATAGGATTCCGCTATAGCCGCACAGCTATCGAATGAGCCGCTGCGAAGGGTTGCCGCCCTTCCAGCGGTTTTTCGTGTGGGAGTTGGGGGCCAAGGCCGACCATCCGACCCGCCACAAATCGGCAAGACACGGTCAGAAATCTTCGCTATGATCGGCCCACGCGAAGCGCTTCGGCGTACAGAAAAACAGTACGTCAGAAGTCTTCGTACAAAGCTCGTACACGGCGAATTTGGAGGCCTGAAATAATCGTGTAAAAACAGTATGCTTACACGAAATTGCAATTCCCCTTCACACGGGTGGGGTCGCAAGTTCAATCCTTGCCGCGCCCACCATAAAACCCCCAGAAATATGAGGATTTTATGGAAGTCCGTTCGGGGCAGAAAATTTTTGATCCGGATTTCACGCTGGCTGTGCTGGGCGAAATAAGCGGGAAGGCCCTTGCGCCATCGCTGCAACCAGGGCTTGAATATGCCCCTGCCCCACCCTTCAACGCTGGTACGACGCACGAGATCCTATCCGCCTGTCAACAGCGAAGGGCCGCCATCCTGCCCCACCACAAAGCCGAAGCCCGCCAGGCCGCCGCGCTTATGGAGAACGCCCAATGACCCGCCCACCCCTGCCCCCCTTCACACCCGAAACTGCCGCTCAAAAGGCCCGGCTTGCCGAAGACGCGTGGAACAGCTGCGATCCTGAGCGGGTATCACTGGCCTATACGCCCGACAGCCAGTGGCGAAACCGGGTAGAATCCATCAATGGCCGCGCCGAAATCGTCGCGTTCCTTACCCGAAAGTGGGAACAGGAGCACGACTACCGGCTGATCAAGGAAGTCTGGGGCTTTCGCGCAAGCCGCATGGCGGTGCGCTTCGCCTATGAATGGCATGATGCTTCGGGCCAGTGGTTCCGCTCATATGGCAACGAAAACTGGGAGTTTGATGAGGCCGGACTGATGCGCCGCCGCCTTGCCTGCATCAACGATCTGCCGATCACGCCCGAGGAGCGGCTGTTCCGCTGGCCGCACGGCCGCCGCCCGGACGAACATCCGGGCTTGTCCGATCTTGCCCTGTAAAAGGGGATTGCGTCAGCCGCATTGCGCTATCGTCAGAACAGTTTCGCCAACCAACCCCTCCGTTGCATCTCGTTCAGTGCCCGGTCCACACCGGTTTGCGCTTTTCGGCAAAGGCGATCGGCCCTTCCCGGCCGTATCGGCGGCAATTATCATGTCGCAGTCAACGCGTTCGATCAGGGCCAGGTTCGGTTCGCGCTCACGATCCAGAATTGTGCGCGCGGTATGGCGAAATGGTCGAGTTCCGCGCGCTGCTTCATATGGTTGCGCGCGCGTTTGATATATTGCACCGCGACCGGCGGCAGGGCCGCTACTTTGGCCGCGAGTTCCATCGCCTGGGGCAGTACCTGGACGGGCTCATCGACCAGATCGCTGATCGCGCCAAAGCGGTGCGCCTATTCCGCGCCAATCGGGTCCCCTGTCAGCAGGTGCCGTTTCGATTTGAGCAGGCCGAATGCGCGAAAAACTCGGGCCGGGCGACTGGTTCGGACGGTGCGCATTGGCCTGATGACCGGGCCCACGCCGAACCGCGTGCTGGCGGACAACGCCGCCCAGAACTGTGCGCTGGCGTGGTTTATCCCCTGCGCCGACACGCCGAAACGTTGCGCACGCTGGCGGCGCAAGCGTTCGCCAAGGCGCGCGACGACGACCCGGGCACGCTGGGGTATAAATGGTTTTTCGACAGCGCAGGCAAGGCCCTGGCGATGGAGATTTATGCCGACGCGGGGGCCATGACGGCGCACATGCAGACCTGCGGCGCGATCATGGCGCAGATCCTGGACATCGTCGATAGCCGCATGGTGCTGCTCGGCGATTTGCCCGATGGCTTGCGCGCGGCTGAAACCCGGCCTCGCGGTCGAGCCTTTCGGACGGCGACTCCACGGCGTCGGTTAGAGTCTGATCGCAAAACTCGCGAAAGAGCGAGTTTCGAAGTCGGTACCGACTTAGCGCGCAATGGCCTGGGCCAACACGTGTTGCGCCTGGCGCAAATGGGGGATGTCGATCATCTTGCCGTCGAGCCCGACCGTACCGGCGCCGGGCGCGGCGGCAAAGGCATCGACCACCCGGCGGGCATGATCAATTTCCTGCGCAGAGGGCATGAAGCAGGCGTTGATACTTGCGACTTGTGCAGGATGGATCGCGATCCGCCCCGTAAACCCTTCGGCCCGCGCCGCGCTGCACGCTGCGCGCAAACCGTCATCATCGCGGTAATCGGCGTAAAGCGTGTCGATCGCCGGCACGCCCGCCGCATGCGCCGCCAACAGCGTCAGCGACCGCGCCATGCGATAAGTAAATGCCCAGCCGCCCGATGCATCACGGTTGGTGCTGGCCCCGACTGCGGCGGACAAATCCTCTGCCCCCCACGTCAGCCCCGCAAGCCGGGTCAGCCCGGCACCGGCAAATCCGCCCAGCGCAAACGGCGCGCGCGCGGTTTCGGTCGCGACCGGCAGGATGCGGATCGAGCCTGCTTCGATCGCATGCGCCGCCTCGAACGCGTCGAGGTGATGCGACAGCTTTCGCACATCGTCAGGCCCGTCGATCTTGGGCTGCATGATCCCACAGGGCGCGCCCGCGATCACAGCGGCTAGATCGCCCAGCGTCATACCGGTGTCATAAGGATTGACCCGGACCCAGATTTGCATCGGCCGGCTACCGCGCGGTGCGGTGGACAAAAATTCTGCGACCAGTTGCCGCGCGATCGCTTTGCGTTCGGGCGCGACCGCATCTTCCAGATCGAGGATCACTGCATCCGCGTCGGATTGCGCGGCCCGCGCCAGCTTCTTTTCGCTGTCGCCGGGGATGAACAGCCAGGATCGCACGGGCAAAGTGCCGATCATGCCGCCGGCCTGCGGCGTTGCAATCCCGAACGCTTGCAAGACGCGACCAGATCGCCGTGCTGATTATAGGCCTGGTGCAGGAACGTGACGATGCCCGCCTCCGGACGCGATTTTGAATCGCGCAAATCAATGACCTGCGTCACGACATGAACGGTGTCGCCGTGGAACAGCGGTTTGGGAAAGCGCACTTCGTCCCAGCCGAGATTGGCGACCGCAGTGCCAAGCGTCGTATCGCCGACCGAAATACCGACCATCAGACCCAAGGTGAACGCGGAATTGACGATCCGGGCGCCGAATTCGGTCCCTTTCATATATTCCTCGTCCAGGTGCAGCAACGCGGGATTGTGAGTCATCGCGGTGAACAGCACATTGTCCGTTTCGGTCACTGTACGGCGGATCGCGTGTTCAAAGCGCTGCCCCACTTCCAATTCATCAAACCACACACCGGCCATAGTCCGTCCATCCCTTCCCGTTTTTAACCGGCCCCACTTCAACCGGCCCCGCTTCCACCAACAGCGTGACGCGGCAGGCTGTAGCGGCACCATTGCACCAGATCACGCGCTAGTTCGGCCTGGTCGGCACAGGGGTCCATCGGCTGTACCGCCGCGTGCCGCACTTCGCCCATAACGTATGGCTAAATTTTGGACCAGAGGCGCAACAAATCACCGCAGCCCGGTCCGGATTATCCAGCGCCCAGCGCCGGGGGGGCTGTTGCCACGCCTAGGCATGGCGCGGCGGCGATGAGTCGCGCGAAATTTCGCTGGCGACGGTGAAAGCTGCTGCCGGATGGATCGATGATTTTGCAAAGCCCATGGCTGCACGCGTCTATGGCGATGCCGGCTTGCCGTTCGCGGTACGTAACGCTGCCGCGCTGGCGCGATACATCGTCAAGGATCACCCCAAAAACGCAGCGCCGCTTCTAATTCAGAGTATAGGCAAGCTGGCCTCATCCGTTCGCGGCTATTCGCGCGCTGCCGCAAGGTGGCAAGCGAGGGGATTTTACCCCCCTGTTTTCCGTACTCATTCCGTACGCTTCGAAAACAAGACACCTAAGCCATTGAAAAATGGTGCACCCGACTGGATTCGAACCAGTGACCCCTGCCTTCGGAGGGCAGTACTCTATCCAGCTGAGCTACGGGTGCACGCCGGCTCGAGCAATTAGCAGCAAAGATTGGGCCCTGCCAGCATTTTTGAACGCGCAATATACGTAAAACCTTTGTACGATGCGGGGTTGGCATGTTGCCGATTTGTTCTTACGATGCGGCATGGAAAATGCGTTCGATTTGGCCCCTGCCGCCGACGATGTCCAATTGCGTCAGGCGTTGGGCGTGGCGCGCGGGATTGCGCGGCTGTTTGCGCGCAATGACATCTGGTGCGTGCCCGAAATGATGTTGAAAGGCGGACGGCGGACCGATCTGATGGGGATTGATGCGCGCGGCAATGTGATCATTGTCGAAATCAAGGTGAGCCGGGCGGATCTGCTGGGCGATACCAAATGGCTCGATTATCTCGACCATTGCGACAGGTTTTATTGGGGTCTGGCGGCGCACCTCGATCGGGCGGTGATGGAAACCAGTGTATTTCGCCCCGATCAGTGCGGGATTATCGTCGCCGATGGTTATGACGCGGAAATCCTGCGCCCTGCACCGTTGCTGCCGCTGGCCGCCGCCCGGCGCAAAGTCGAAGTCGAACGGTTGGCACGCGCGGCCTTGCGGCGATTGACGGTCCTTGGCGATCCGGCCTGTGCTCCGCGCGGAAGTGATTTCTAAGGGACCTGTGATCGGATCTGATCGATCAAGCCGCTCTCCTCACATGATTGGCAAGCATCGCCACAAAAATGCCAGCAATCGCCAGCAATGGACGATTGAAGCGCGTGACCGGAACGATCGCCGGCAGTGGCGTCTTGTCGCCAATTTCAGCGAGCGCGATGACCATGGCAAAAGTGATGAACGCAGCAAACAGCATCACAAAAACCCGGCCAGCACCCGTGGGCGCAGCCAGCAATATGCTGCCCTGCACAAATTTTGTTGCTTTCGAAAGCAATTTTGGTTAGAGCAACGTTTGCAAGGACGGCGTCAGACATTTCTGATGCAGGCCCGGGCAGCATGAGATCCACCGATAACCATCGCCCGCTATTGACTTGCGGCGAATGACCAACAGTTGTGATCCGCCCCGGCTGAACGTTCTGGCGCCCGTTTGCTTCCCATTCATGCCCGGGTCGCTCCATGAACCTTGGGGCTATTTTGCCGTTGGGGTTTCTCGACCGCGCCGCGTCCGTGCCTATGCGCCGGGCGACCGGCACATTTGATTTGAAAGACTACCGATGTCCTATTTTTCCGAGCTCGGCCTTGCCGAGCCAATCCTGCGCGCGCTTGAAGCCAAAGGATATACCGACCCCACCCCGATCCAGCGGCAGGCCATTCCTGCGTTGATGGAAGGGCGCGATCTGCTCGGCATCGCGCAGACCGGCACCGGCAAGACCGCCGCATTCGCGCTGCCGTCGCTTCACCGCCTGGCCGCCGATCCGACCGGGCGCAAGCCTGCCTCGTGCCGCATGCTGGTGCTGTCGCCGACCCGCGAATTGGCCGCGCAGATCGCCGAAAACATGGAAGGCTATGCCAGGTTTCTGAACTTGCAGGTCGATTGTGTGTTTGGCGGCGTACCAATCAACAAACAGGCGCGGCGCCTGGTCGCCGGCACCGATGTCCTGGTGGCAACGCCGGGTCGCCTGCTCGACCTGATCGACAACCGGGCGTTGACGCTCGGCCGAGTCGAAATCTTTGTGCTGGATGAAGCCGACCAGATGATGGACCTGGGCTTTATCCATGCGCTGAAGCGCGTGTCGGCGATGCTGCCGGTCAAGCGCCAGAGCCTGTTCTTTTCGGCAACGATGCCCAAATCGATCGAAGACCTCGGCCGGCAGTTCATCAAGAATCCGGCCCGCGTCGAAGTCGCCCCGCAGGCAACCACGGCAGAGCGCGTCGAACAGTACGTCACATTCGTCAATCAGGCCGAAAAACAGGCCCTGCTGACTTTGCGCATCCGCGCATTGCTGGCCGATCAGACGGCCGACCGCAGCCTGGTGTTCAGCCGCACCAAGCACGGTGCAGACCGGATCGCCCGCCATCTGGTCGCCGCAGGCATCGATGCCCGCGCAATCCACGGCAACAAATCGCAAGCGCAGCGCACCGCCGCGCTGGATGCGTTTCGCCAGGGGGCCTGCCGCGTGCTGGTCGCAACCGACATCGCCGCACGCGGGATCGACGTTGCAGGCGTCAGCCATGTGTTCAATTTCGAACTGCCCAATGTGCCCGAACAATACGTTCACCGCATCGGGCGGACGGCCCGTGCAGGCGCCAATGGCGTCGCGATCAGCTTTTGCGCGCCAGATGAAAAAACCTATCTGCGCGACATTCAGCGCCTGACCAGTGTCAATCTGGATCCGATGTCGTTGCCCGCAGATTTCCTGATCGAAGCATCAAAGCTGCCCCAGCCGGCGCGCCACACCGAAAGTGATGACCGTGGCCATGGTCGCGGCGGCGATCGTCGCGGCGGTCAGCCACGCGGCGGCAACGGCCAGCGCAATGGTGGCGGCGGCAACAGCGGCGCCCCGGTCGCCGGCGATGGCGAAGCCAAACGCCGGTTCCGTCCACGCGGCGCGCCAGGCGTGGGACAGCACCGCAACAAAGTGACGCGGGTCAACTGATCCAAAGATCGCGATGCAATTGAAAATGCCGGCCCAAAGGAAACTTTGGGCCGGCATTTTTTATGGGGGTCACGCGGATCTTACGGTGACGGTGACGGTGACGGGGATTAACGGAGTAATGGCAACAATCACATCTGGGCATTGCCGCGCACACTTGCCATAAGGGACGTCATGATGGCTCCGATCCTTTCCGCGCTGGTGATGACGGCGATTGTTGCGCTGCGATATCTGATGGTCAGCGGCGCCTTTGCCTGGGCTACCAAACGTGTGCGGCCCGGGCATTATGCCGGCCTTGGCAAACAGATCCGCATGGAAGTCGGCTGGAGCCTGGTGGCAAGTGTCATTTATGGCTTGCCCGCAGGCGTCATTGCCTGGGGCTGGCAACAGCATGGCTGGACGCGGATTTATACCGATGCCCATGCATACCCGATCTGGTGGATGCCGGTATCGTTGCTGGTGTACCTGCTGCTGCACGACAGCTGGTTTTACTGGACACACCGGTGGATGCATCGGCCTGCGGTATTTCGGCGGATCCATTCGATCCATCACGCCAGCCGCCCGCCGACCGCATGGGCCGCGATGAATTTTCATCCGATAGAGGCCGCGATCGTCGGCTTGTTCATTCCCGCGCTCGTATTCGTCGTACCGATCCACGCGGGCGTGCTCGCCGGTGTGCTGGTGGTGATGACCGTAATGGGCGTGACCAACCACATGGGGTGGGAAATGTTTCCGCAAGCGTTGGTGCAATCGCGCGCCGGGCATTGGCTGATCACGGCCAGCCACCATGAACGCCATCACGAACAATACCGTTGCAACTATGGCCTGTATTTCCGCATCTGGGACCATATCTGTCGCACCGACCGGGGGATTTCGAATCCATGACTGCGCGCCATGTCCGCTTTGCCGTATTGGCATGCCTGTTGTTGCCGCAAATCGCCAAAGCAGAAGATGACGCAACCGTAACTGTCGCCATCGCGGGCCTGCGCAATACCAAAGGCAACATCCTGGCCTGCCTGACGACAAAGGCCGCGACCTTTCCCGATTGCGAAAAAGACCCGCAGTCGCTGCGCCTGACCGTACCCGCGCGCAATGGCCCGGCGCTGGTGTTCCGCCATGTTGCGCCTGGCGTCTATGCGGTTTCGCTGTTCCACGATGAAAACGCGAATGGCCGGCTGGACAAGACAATGGGCATCCCATCGGAAGGCTATGGCTTCTCGCGCGACGCGGCCATTCGCTTTGGCCCGCCGAAATTCGACGCGGCCAAAGTACCGGTGGGCGCCGCCAATGTCGTGCTGCCGATCAAGGTCCGCTATATCCTGTGACGCCTGCGACCAATCCCGCTATGCGTCGCATCGGCGGCGCGATGGCCCCGTTTGAGTACCCGGTGTTCCGCGCGATCTGGATCGCCAATCTGTTATCGAGTGTCGGGTCGGTCATGCAGGCGGTGGCCGCCGCATGGATGATGACCGAATTGACCAGCCGCCATCTGCTGGTCGCGCTGGTCCAGGCATCGAGCGTGATCCCGATCCTGGTGCTGGGCGTTTTTGCGGGCGCGATTGCCGATGCCTATGACCGGCGGCTGGTGATGCTATCGGCGCAGGCCTTTATGCTGGTGGTGTCGGCGGTGCTGTCGGTGATGGGATATGCCCAGGCGATTACGCCGCTGGCGTTGTTGCTGCTGACGCTGATGGTCGGCATGGGCACCGCGCTTAACGGCCCGGCATGGCAGGCATCGGTGCGGATGCAGGTCGATCAGCGCGATCTGCCGCAAGCCATCGCGCTCAATGCCATCGCATTCAACATCGCGCGCAGCCTGGGCCCCGCGCTGGGCGGCATCGTGATTTCGCTGTGGAGCGTCAACATGGCGTTTGCGCTCAACGCGATCAGCTATCTGGCGATGATCGTGGTGCTGGCGCGGTGGCATCCTGAACAAGCGGAACGGGTCCGCACGCCGATCGGCCCCGCGATCATGGTGGGCCTGCGCTTTTGCCTGGGGTCCAGCCCGATTGCGCGGGTGCTGTTGCGCGGGCTGGTGTTCGGGTTTGGTGCGGCCGGGTATCAGGCGTTGTTGCCGGTGATCGTGCGGTTGCAATTCCAGGGCAATCAGGTCGGGTATGGACTGGTGGTCGGTGCATTTGGCGCCGGGTCGGTCCTGACCGCGCTGGGGGTCAGCAATTTGCGCCGCCGGATGGGTAGCGAAAATCTGATCGGGCTGGGCACAGTGATCTTCCTCGGGTCCCAATTGCTGCTGTCGGCCACACATGTGCTGGCGGCGGCCATCGTCGCTGCGCTGATCGCGGGTATGGGCTGGATCGCTGTGCTGACCAGTCTCAACGTCGCGATGCAGATGCGGTCGCCCGACGCGATTCTGGCGCGGTGCCTGTCGATTTATCAGGCGGTGGCGTTTGGCGGCATGGCCTTTGGCGCATGGGCGTGGGGTACGCTGGCAGATCAGGTCGGGCTGGTCACCACCTTGCGCATGTCGGCATTGTGGATGGCGCTGACGCTGGTGCTGCGCGTGATTGCGCCGATGCCGACCCGTGACGAAGGCCGGATCGACTTTATGGAGAAGACGCATGAACCAATCTAACCACATGCCGCTGCGTTCGGTGCTGTATATGCCCTCATCAAATGCGCGCGCGATGGCCAAGGCGCGCACGCTGCCCTGCGATGCAGTCGCGCTCGATCTGGAAGATGCGGTCGCGCCCGAGGCAAAGGTTGACGCGCGCGCGGCGCTGGTTGCGGAAATCAATGCGGGCGGGTTTGGCCATCGCCGCCTGATTGCGCGCGTAAATGCGTTGGGCACGCCATGGAGCAATGACGATCTGGCCGCGCTTGCCTCCGCGCCGATCGATGCGGTGCTGGTGCCCAAAATCGACTGTGGGGCGGATGTTGCCGCGCTGTCCGCCACGATGGATACGCTGGGCTATGGCGCGAATGTCGCGCTGTGGGTGATGATCGAGACCCCGCGCGCGGTGCTGGCAATCGAACGGATCGCGGCCACGGCGGGATCAACCCGGCTGGCGGGATTTGTGCTGGGGCTCAACGATCTGGCAAAGGATACCGGCATGGTCCAGGCGCCGGGCCGCGCGGTGTTTGTACCGATCATGGTGCAAGTGCTGCTGGCGGCGCGCGCCTATGGCCTGATCGCGCTCGACGGCGTGTGCAATGCGATCGATGACGCCGAACAGCAGTCGGGCGAATGCGCTCAGGCACGCGACCTGGGCTACGACGGCAAGACCTTGATCCACCCGGCGCAGATCGACACTGCCAACCGCATATTTGCGCCCGACCCAGCGGACCTGGCCGAGGCGCACACGATCGTTGCGGCATTTGCCGACCCGGCCAACGCAGGCAAAGGCGCGTTGAAAGTCGGAGGCAAAATGGCCGAATTGCTGCACCGTGACATCGCCGCGCGCCTGATCGGCAAAGCGGCCGCGATTGCGGCGCGCGCCGGTTGAGGAGAATTTGAGTGGCACACCCCGCACAATGGCAAAGCTATTTGCCGTTTGTCGTCATCGCGCTGATTTTCGCCATCCGGATGCGGCGGATCAACCGCGAACGGCGGATGCATCTGGGTCGGCTGGCGATCGCGCCAGCGATCATCGTGCTGGTGGCGGTTTATCTGGTCGCGACCGCAACACCTGACGGGATCGGCATGGCCATTGTCGCAGGCGGGCTGACGCTTGGTGCCGCCGTGGGCTGGCAACGCGCGCGCTTCATGAAAATCGCCTATGACTCGCAGGCGGACATTTTCACGATGCGGCAGTCGCCGGCGGCGCTGATTTTTCTGATCGGGATCAT
>JAYTHT010000367.1:0-1151 GCA_043732365.1 Novosphingobium sp.
GCGCCCGCTTTCACCGCCAGTGCGACGTCGTAATAGGGGCGGGTTGCGCCGACTTTGACGTAGATCGGCTTTTCCCAATCGGTGATTTCGCGCAGTTCCTCGATCTTAATTTCGAGGTCATCTGGCCCGGTCCAGTCAGGGTGGCGACAGGCCGACCGCTGATCAATCCCCTTTGGCAGCGTGCGCATTGCGGCGACGCGGTCAGAGATTTTCTGCCCCAGCAGCATCCCGCCGCCGCCCGGTTTGGCGCCCTGACCGATCACCACTTCGATCGCATCGGCCTTGCGCAAATCGTCGGGGTTCATGCCGTAACGGCTGGGCAGATACTGATAGACCAATGTTTGCGACTGGCCGCGCTCTTCGGGCGTCATCCCGCCATCGCCGGTGGTGGTGCTGGTCCCGGCGATTGTTGCGCCGCGTCCCAGCGCCTCTTTGGCTTGCGCCGACAGCGCGCCAAAGCTCATCCCGGCGATCGTGATCGGGGTTTTCAGATGGATCGGTTTCTTTGCAAAGCGCGTGCCCAGCCACACATCGGTCGCGCATTTTTCGCGATAGCCTTCGAGCGGATAGCGCGACACCGACGCGCCCAGAAACAGCAAATCGTCGAAATGCGGCAGCGCGCGTTTGGTCCCGCCGCCCCGAATGTCATAAATCCCGGTGGCCGCCGCGCGGCGGATTTCTGCCATCGTATGCGGATCAAAAGTCGCGGAAAAACGCGGCAATGTCTGAGGAATCTGGGGCTTGGGTATTTTAGGATTGTCCATCTGGCGGTCCTCAGTAGGCCGAGGCGTTGTCGACGTGGAAATTATACAGTCCGCGCGCCGAACCATAGCGGCGGAATTCCTGCGGGCTGACCCCCTCGACACCGGCGTCTGTCAGCAATTGCGACAGGATTTCAACGTGTTCTGCGCGCAAGTCTTTTTCAATACAATCGGCGCCCAGGCTTTTGACTGCGCCGCGCACAAAAATGCGCGTTTCGTACAAACTGTCGCCCAGCGCTTCGCCGGCATCGCCCAGCACCACCAGATTGCCCGCTTGCGCCATGAATGCGGACATTGGTCCGATTGATCCCTTGACGACGATATCGACGCCTTTCATCGAAATGCCGCAACGCGCAGAGGCATTGCCGTCGATCACCAGCAGCCCGCCAT
>JAYTHT010000368.1:0-4148 GCA_043732365.1 Novosphingobium sp.
GTGAACGTGAACGTGCTGCCGTCGGGGCGGGTCACGGCCACTTCAACATCCTGGCGCGGTTTCAGGCTGGCCACACCGGTGATCGTAAACGTGTCGTCGGCGGTCAGGCCGAGCGAATGACGCGTGGCGCCATTGGTGAATTGCAGAGGCAATACGCCCATGCCGACCAGGTTCGAACGGTGGATGCGTTCAAAGCTTTCGACGATGACCGTGCGCACGCCCAGCAATTTGGTGCCTTTGGCTGCCCAGTCGCGCGATGAACCGGTGCCGTATTCCTTGCCCGCGATCACCACGGTTGGCACGCCATCGGCCTTGCGCTTCATCGCCACGTCATAGACCGGCAGGACCGCGTCGCCATAGCGAGAGAAACCGCCTTCGGTGCCGGGGACCATTTCGTTCTTGATGCGGATATTGGCGAACGTGCCGCGCATCATCACTTCGTGGTGGCCACGGCGTGCGCCGTACGAGTTGAAGTCAGACTTGGCGACCTGATGTGCCATCAACCATTCACCCGCGGGGCTGTCGGCCTTGATATTGCCGGCTGGACTGATGTGGTCGGTGGTGATCGAATCGCCCAGAATCAGCAACGGTTTGGCATCAATAATGTCGCCGACCGGCTCTGGCGTCATGGTCAGGCCATCGAAATACGGCGGATTGGCGACATATGTCGATCCCGCGCGCCACTGGTAGGTTTTCGACCCGGTGACATTGATCGCCTGCCAATGCTTGTCGCCTTTATAGACGTCGGCATAGCGCGCGCGGAACATCGCGCGATCCACAGCGCCGGCCATGACCGAGGCGACTTCGGCATTGGTGGGCCAGATGTCTTTCAGATAGACATCGGTGCCGTCCTTGCTCTGGCCGATCGGCGTGGTCGTGAAATCCTCGATCACGGTGCCTTTCAGCGCATAGGCGACGACCAGCGGCGGGCTGGCGAGGAAATTGGCGCGCACGTCGGGGCTGACCCGGCCTTCGAAATTGCGGTTGCCCGAAATCACCGAAGCGGCAACGATGCCGTGTTCGTTGATCGCCTTGCTGATCGGTTCGGCCAGCGGACCCGAATTGCCGATACAGGTGGTGCAGCCATAACCCACGAGGTTGAACCCGATGTTGTCAAGGTGTTGTTGAAGCCCCGCCTTGATCAGGTAATCGGTGACCACCTGGCTGCCGGGTGCGAGTGAGGTTTTGACCCAGGGTTTTGGCTTTAGGCCGAATTCGTCGGCCTTTTTGGCGAGCAGGCCCGCCGCGATCAGGACGCTGGGGTTCGATGTGTTGGTGCAACTGGTGATGGCCGCGATGACCACATCGCCATCGCCGATGTCATAGGCCTTGCCTTCGACTGCAACGCGCGTCTGCGCCTTTTTGTACACGTCGGTCAGGTCTTTGTTGAACACGTCATCGACCTCGGGCAGCGTCACTTTGTCCTGTGGCCGCTTTGGCCCGGCGAGCGAAGGCACCACGGTCGACAGGTCGAGTTCCAGCGTCGACGAAAAGATCGGCTCGATCGCGGGGTTGATCCAGAAACCCTGTTCTTTGGCATAAGCCTCGACAAGCGCGATCTGGTCTTCTTCGCGGCCGGTCAGGCGCAAATAGTCGAGCGTTTTGTCATCAATGCCGAAAAAGCCGCAGGTCGCGCCATATTCGGGCGCCATATTGGCAAGCGTCGCGCGGTCGGCGAGCGACAATCCGGTCAGGCCCGGACCAAAATATTCCACAAACCGCCCGACGACACCGTGTTTGCGCAACAAGTTGGTCGCGGTCAGCACGAGGTCGGTCGCGGTCACGCCTTCGTTCAGTTCGCCGACGAATTTGAACCCGACCACTTCTGGCACCAGCATCGAAACTGGTTGGCCCAGCATGGCCGCCTCTGCCTCGATCCCGCCGACGCCCCAACCGAGCACGCCCAGGCCATTGACCATCGTGGTGTGGCTGTCGGTGCCAACACAGGTGTCCGGGTAGGCGACGGTCACACCGTTCCGATCGGTGCTGGTCCACACCGTTTGCGCGATGTTTTCCAGATTGACCTGGTGGCAGATGCCGGTGCCCGGCGGCACGGCGTAAAAATTGTTGAGGCTTTTCGATCCCCATTTAAGGAAGTCATAGCGTTCGAGATTGCGGTGGTATTCGATTTCGACGTTATGTTCGAACGCCTGCGGCGTGCCGAACTCGTCAACCATCACCGAATGGTCGATAACCAGGTTGACCGGCACCAGCGGGTTGATCTTGGTGGTATCGCCGCCCAGTTTGGCCAGCGCGTCGCGCATCGCGGCCAGATCGACCACGCACGGCACGCCGGTGAAATCCTGCAACAGCACACGCGCCGGGCGATACTGGATTTCGTTGGTCGATTCGACCGGGCTGTTTTGCCAATCGATCAGGCCTTTGATATCATCGGTGGAAACCGTGAACCCGGCGTCTTCGAAACGCAGCAGGTTTTCCAGCAACACTTTCATCGAGAAGGGCAGGCGGGAAATGTCGCCGAACTTTGCCGCCGCTTTGGCCAGCGAATAGTACGCGTACGATTTGCCGCCGACGGTAAGCATGCTGCGGGTGCCGAGCGTATCGTGTCCAACTTGGGTCATGGCGAGCGGAATCCCTGTGTACGTGCGCGTGAACGCAAACCGGCCATTCCTGTCGCCGTGGCCCGGTCCCATGATCCCGAGAAATCGGGGCACTTGCGCCGTTTAGCGCAAGCTGGGGACGAAGCGCGAGACAGGAAATGCCTTGCGAAGCGGATCGCGCGATGCGCGTTTGATCGGGCCACGTCAAGGCTGGGCAAGCGCTAAGACTGCGCGCCCTGATGCGATTGGCGCAATTCCGTCAGGTGATCGTTGCGTACTGCGACGCGTTAGCAAACATGCGCATTTGGTGGCTCCACTCAGGCCGGATTGGGCTGTCCATGATCGCTGGGCACGGTGCGGGTGGCGATCGCCATCAGACACCCACCGACAATCAGCGCCACCCCGCCCAAGGTCCGCAATGTGACCGCTTCGCCAAACATCAGCCAGCCGACCAGCGCCGCCCAGATGAACGCCGTATATTCCAGCGGGACCAGCACTTGCGCCTCTGCCCGGGCATAAGCCCAACCGATCATCATCAGCGAAACGACCGCCAGCACCGCGCCGACGCCGATCAGCAGCAACAGCCCACCATGCGGTACCGGCGCCAGCCACCACGCCCCCGGCGCAAACAGCAAAGTGATGAACAGGTTCTGGAAAAACGCGATCTCGTCGGGCCCGGCCAGTTGCGCCTGGCGGCGTTGCACCACCAGGTTCGCGGCATAAAGCACTGCCGAAACCAGAATCGCGATCATGCCGTGCACCGCCGCCGGTGAATAATGGCCGCCAAACTTGCCCGCCGCGATCACCCCGACCCCGACGAGCGCCACCACCGACCCGGAAAATGCGCGCCGCGCGATCCGTTCGCCCAAAAAAACCGCTGCCAGAAACAGCGCAATCAACGGCGCGATAAACGACAGCGCCATGGCCTCGGCCAGCGGTGTATAAATAGTGCCCCAGAAAAACAGCCCGGCCATGACCCCGCACAGCGCCGCACGCCCGAGATGCAGGCCCAGGATATGCGGCGCCGGGCACCAGCCGCCGCCATTTCGCCGCCGCATTGTCAGCCACACCGGGGTCATCAGCCCCAGACCAAAGACATTGCGCCAGAACAGCGCGGCATAAGCGCCCGCCGCGATCGAGGCGGCCTTCATCACGCCGTCCATGATGCTGAAACTGGCGAGGCCCGCCAGCGTCATGCAAATCGGAAACAAAGTGGCACGGGTCCGCATGCCCGGTGCCATAGCGGTAACGCGTGGCAGGTGCAAAAGCGTCGGGCGTACACGCCATTCGCCGCACAAGGCTTGCTTGCCCGGCCCGGCTAGCGCAGGGAAACCTTGCACCAACCCCGCTTTTCCCCATCGGCAGGTAACTATCCATGCGCGCACCCCACAGGACCAACCGCTCTGGCCTGGCTCCATTTGCTTTGGCACTTGGTGCCGGATCGATCGTCTTTGCAGCGCCCGTTACCGCCAGTCCCGGGCAGCAAGGCCCGACCGATCTGACCGTGCCGGTGGTTAAACCAGCGGTGACCAAACCCAAGGCGAGCACGACCAAAACAGCGCCCGGGAGCCCGGCACCTGCACCGAC
>JAYTHT010000369.1:0-1146 GCA_043732365.1 Novosphingobium sp.
CTATCGTCGCATATGCCCCTTTTGGCAATTGCAACGCCGCCCGGCAGCGCGCATCGCCAAGGCATGAGCAAAAACTCCATTAGTGGGCCAAAGCGCGCCACCATCCGACCGGCAGGTTTTACAGCGCCGCCGCACTGGATCAATCCACCCGTGCCCGAACCGCACGCGGTGGAACGTGGCGATGATCCCGACGGGCTGGACCCGACGCGTTATGGCGATTGGGAACGCAACGGTATCGCGATCGATTTCTGAACCTGCTGGTGACGCGTTAATTTGGTACTGCGGCCAGTGGCGGCAACGGATGCCAGCCCCACGGATTGGGCGAGAACCCCGACACCGTGCCATGTACCAGCGACCAGCGCAGCGGACGCGCCACCGGGATGAAGCCGTTGACAGCGGTGATCCCGGCCTCTGCCTGCGCAAACAATCGCGCTGCCTCGCCCGGGTCACCGGCATGGATGGCCGCCACCAGGCTGATATCGCCGGGCGCGCTGCACGCCTGGGCATGCACCGCACAGCCCAGCCGTTCCAGAAACCAGCGCGCCCGCGGATAGCGCGCCACGCTATCGACCAGCGCCAGGTCTGCGGTTGCCCTGGGCGCCGCACGCACCAGCGTAATGCCGACCGTGCCCAGATCATCGTGCAAGCGTTGAAACAGAATGTCCGCGCCGGGCCCGGCCGGCAGCGAAAGCGTCAGCACAGGCGTGGTTTTCGAAGCCCTGACGCGCGCCGTGGCGGCCAGGCGGCGCTGATCGATCGTCTGCCCCGCCCAGCGTTCGCCGATCGCGCCGTTATCCCCATCGAGCCCGGCCGAAACGATGCGCGTCGTCGCCGCGCCGCCGCCCACGCCGAATGCGCCTGCCAGCGCATCGCGGTCGATCGCCATCGCCAGTGCCTCGCGGTTTGCCGGGTCGGCCAGGAACCCGTGCGCGGTCACGACATCCAGCCCGAACAACCCCGCGACCGGATCAAATTGCAGATTGCCGCGCGTCATCGCGATCCGCGTTGCAAATGGCATGCTGGCAAACGTGCCGCCCAGCACCAGATCGGCCTTGCCCACGGCAAACCGATCGACCGCAGCTTGCGCCGATAGAAAGCGCAGCGCGAGCGTGTGGCCGGCGCCAGTGGGGGGAACCAGATTGGCCT
>JAYTHT010000370.1:0-1144 GCA_043732365.1 Novosphingobium sp.
CGCAGATGGCCATGTCCAATGCCGATCGGCAACGCCGCTACCGTCAAAAACTAAAGGCCCGCGCTTCGGGTGATGCACTGGGTGACCGCGTGCGCGACGCTGTCGAACGCGCGGTGGCGGCGCTGTGGGCGTTTCACGAACGCCCGGCGCCGGGCGGTATTCGCTGGTCCGATATCGATGGTTGCACCAATGCGGAGCTGTATCGCGCAGAATTGCAACGCGGCACAGGCAACCTGATGCAGGCCTGCCGCGCGTTCATGCCCGATTTTAAAGGGCTGACCGATGACGAAATCCTTGCAATCGCGACGGTTGTCGAAGTCGCCGATGCGTTGCGGCTGACCCACGGCACCAACGTGACGGGCGCGATGCCAATGCCTGCGCCCCGGCCGGCTGTTGCCGCGTAAGGGCCGATACTCAATACCCTATAGGATCACTTCGGTTCCAAATTCGACAGCATGGCTGGCGCATTCTGCCACATTGCTGCGATGCCACATGGTCTTTGCGGCGCGCATATAGATGACCAACGAATTTGGAGCCAAAGTGTGGATCGGCAAATTCTGACGTTGTTCCTGCATCGATATCGCGGATCGATCGCGCTGGTCGCGATGGCCAGCGTCCTGATCAATGTGCTGGCGTTTGCGGGCTCTGCCTACCTGATGCTGGTGTACGATTCGGTATTGCCGAGCCGCAGCGTGTCGACGCTCATCGGACTGTTTGTCATGCTGCTGGTGGTATATGCGTTCCAGGCGATTTTTGAGGCGATCCGGGGCGAAGCGCTGCTTTCGGTCGCCAACGGATTGCACGACGATCTGTTTGAAGCGGTGCACCACGCCACCGTCACACGGTCGTTGCGCACTGGTCCCGGCCCCATTCCCGATCGGGGTGACGGATTGCAATTCATCCGCGACCTCGATGCCATCCATGCGTTTCTGGCCGGGTCCGGCCCACTTGCGCTGATCGATTTGCCCTGGGTCGTCATGTTTATGGTGGTGCTGTTTGCGCTGCATTGGTGGCTGGGGTTGACTGCGTTGGCCGGGACACTGGTGATGGCCGGGCTGACCGTGTGGTCCAACCGCCGCACTCAGGCAGGATCGCGCGACCTGGCCGCCATCACCGGCCAGCGCGCGGCGGCGGCAATGGCCGA
>JAYTHT010000371.1:0-4135 GCA_043732365.1 Novosphingobium sp.
AGGCACACTGAGTCCCGGTCTGGAAATTGCCGAAAATCTTGCCCCGGGATGCCGACGGACAGAGCCAACTTTATCAGCAAGATAACGATCACGCTCCCTGCCAGTCCGAAAATTGTCAGAGCTTGTGGGACCTGCCCCGACCAGGCGGGCGCTTTTCCTATCGGCCGCCAACGGTTCGCTGAAAGTCAGGGCGACCTGGCTTACCTTGGCAAGTGTGGCGCCTTGCGCAGGATCGGCGACAACGAGTTGCGGATGCGCGAAGGCCGATACGGCGACGGCAAGACCAGTAGTGATCACAAGGGCAGCAAAGCTACGGGCAATGTGCACGGGTTGGCTGCAATGGCTATCAGCCCGTGATACGCGGCCTCGGCTGTCACCCCCTCACATTTTTTGTGAGGCGATGAGGGATTGGCGGTTGGGCTGCGTATAAGTCGGGGAATTCGGGCCAGATGCCCACTGGAACGGCCCAAAGGACAGGACAATGACGGACATCGACCATCTTTTGGCGCAAATCGGCGAATTGCCGCTCGACCCACGGCTTTCGGGGATAGATCAGGCGGTGTTCGCCGGGCTCGCCGAGGCTATGCAGCCCGCCATACCGCGGGCTGTATTCGGGGCAATTGCGGGTTTCGCGATGTTCGCCGGTGTGCTGGCATCGACACTTCCCAATGCCACAAATCACCATGCCAATCTCTATCCGCTGGGCCTGCCCGGTGCGCTCGCGCCCTCCACTTTGCTGGGGGATGGCCAGTGAGCCTGCGCTTGGCGAACCACGCGCAATTTGCCCTCGCCATGGTGCTCGCCTTCGGGGCGGCAATCGGAGGCGCGCTTCTGGGACGCACCTTCATCAATACGCCACCACCGGTAGAATCCGAACTGCACCAGGTGCTGCACGAGCAGCTCAATCTGGACCCCGCCCAAAATGCCAAGGTCGGGGCCATTGAGGGGAGTTTTGCCATTCGCAAGCAGGCATTGGAGCTCGAACTGCGCTCAGACAACGCCCAACTCGCCTCAGCAATCGAGGCCGAACACGGCTATGGCCCGCAGGTCGGCGCTGCTGTCGATCGCTCGCATCAGGCCATGGGCGAACTACAGAAAGCCACGCTGGAGCATATTTTTGCCATGCGCGGTGTGCTGCGCCCGGACCAGTCCGGGAAGTTCGACGCCGCCATCGTCAAGGCACTCACCGCCAAGGAGCGGTGATGCTCGACCTTTCGGCATGTTCGGATGGTGAACTGACCGCACTGGCGTTGGCCGGGCGGCAAACTGGCTATAGCGAGCTGCTGAACCGCCACCGTGCGACGGTGTTCCGCATTGCCCGGCATCATAGCGGCGATGACGATGCCGCACTCGACCTGACCCAACAGAGCTTCATCGCCGCCTTCGCGGCGATGAAACGTTTTGATCCGTCCCAAAGCTTTACGCATTGGCTGTCGCGGATCACAATCAACAAGTGCCATGACTGGGCGCGGCGGCGCAAGGTCCGCCAGTTCTTCACCTTCGCCAAGCCGCTCGATGCCGCGCACGACGTATCAGACCCTGAACCTTCAGCTGAAATGCAGGTCGCAGACCGACAGGAACTCCAGCGAACCATGGCGGCGATCGCGTGCCTGCCAGCCAAATTGAAAGAGGTGCTGGTCCTGCGCACGATCGAGGGGATGAGCCAAGCCGAAGTGGCCGCCGTCCTCGATGTCAGCGAGAAGGCGATCGAAACCCGGCTCTATCGGGCTCGAGAAAAACTTGGGGCCCTCCTGACAACCAAAATCTGAGGGGTTTTTGCTCCATTCGCGTATCCCTTGTGAACCTCACCACCGGGACAATTTTCATGAAGCTTGCTTAACTTGACCGCTGCGGGCTGCTGCGCAGAGCCAGCGTTGTCGCCAGTGCCTCTGTAGTTGGCTGGGCGATGCCAGGATGGGCGCAGCCGCTGTCGTTTGGCAATCCCGCGTTCGAAACCCTTTCCGGCGAGGACATTACCTTGCACATCGGCAAGGGCTCGCTGCCGATCGACGGCAAGCCGGCGCATGCGGTGACGATCAACGGCACTGTCCCGGGCCCGCTGCTGCGCCTTCGCCAAGGTCAGAACCTGCGGCTGACCGTGATTAACGAGCTCGACGAGGAAACCTCGCTACACTGGCATGGGCTGCTGGTGCCGTTCCAGATGGACGGCGTACCGGGGGTCGCATTTCCGGGCATCCCCGCCCGTTCGCGCTTCACCTACGAGTTTCCCGTCACGCAATCTGGCACTTATTGGTATCACAGCCACTCAGGGCTCCAGGAACTGATGGGGCAATATGCGCCGATCATCATCGAGCCGGCGGGAGCGGACGCCAATGCCGCGCCGCGCGATCACGTGGTGATGCTGTCGGACCACAGCATTGTGCGCCCGGCGCAGATCCTGCGCAATCTCAAGGTCGATCCCGGCCACTACAACCGCCAGCAGCAGACGCTGGCCGGGCTGGTGGCGGGCAAGGAACAGTCGCTCGCCGATCGCCTTGCCTGGGCAAAAATGCGGATGGACCCGGCCGACATTTCGGACGTGACCGGCGCGGTATTGTCCTACCTGGTCAACGGCCACGGCCCCGCCGATAACTGGACCGGGCGGTTCGCGCCCGGCGAACGGGTGCGGCTGCGCTTCGTCAACGCCGCTGCCATGACCGTGTTTGACGTCCGCATCCCCGGCCTGACGCTCAGCGTGGTCGCGGCGGACGGGCAGAACGTGCAACCGGTCGCGGTCGAAGAGTTCCAGATCTCGCCGGGAGAGACTTACGATGTGATGGTCACGCCTGCCGGGGACCGTGCCTACACTATCGCCGCCGAGGCCGTGGATCGCTCCGGCATGGCCCGCGCCACGCTGGGCCCCCGCGCGGGCATGGTGGCTCCCGTGCCGGCGCTGTGCGAGCGCCCGCTGCTCACCATGAAGGACATGGGAATGGATATGCCCGGTGTAGTGATGAAGGGTGTGGAGATGAAGGGCATGAACATGCGCAATGGCGCAAATGCCCCCCAGGTAAAGCTTGGGCCGAGTGTCGAGATGATCAACCCCATGCCCATCGATCGCACCGGCGAACCCGGCCTCGGGCTCGATGCCGCAAATATTGGGGTCGGCCACAAGGTGCTGACTTATCGCGATCTCATTGCGCACGAACGGAACCCCGACACGCGCGCGCCGGCGCGCGAGATCGAGGTGCACCTGACCGGCAATATGGACCGATATATGTGGTCGATGGACGGCCAGACTATGCAGGAAACGCATGAACCTCTGCCAATGCGCAGCGGTGAGCGGGTGCGGGTCACGCTGATCAACGATACAATGATGGCGCACCCCATTCACCTGCACGGTCATATCTTCGATCTGGTCACCGGCCATGGCGACCACTCCCCGCGCAAGCACACGGTCAATGTGCTGCCCGGCGGCAAGGTCAGCTGGGACGTAACCGCGATCCCCGGCGACTGGCCATTCCATTGCCACCTGTTCCTCCACATGGCGATGGGCATGATGCGCATCGTCCAGGTGCGGCCGGTTTAGGGGAGACTGGAAATGAAACGCCTTGCTCTCTTTGTCCTCACGGCCATCGCCACGCCGGCGTTGGCGCAGGCCATGGATCCGTCGATGCCGGGTATGGATATGGGCTCGCATGCTGCGCATAGTGCGCCTGATGCCCCAACGGCTCCGGCTCCGAAGCAAGCTTCGCCTGCAACGCAAACCCAAGGGCAGGCTACAACGAACGAACCCGTGGGCACCGATCAATCGCCGGGCAGCGCCGCGCCGCCGCCTGTCGCCCGCGACCTGCCCGCCGCCCGCTATTACGACCCAAAGGCGATGGCGGCCGCCGAAATGGCGATGATGAACCCGCAAGCGCCACGCTACAGCCAGGTCCGGCTCGATCTTGCCGAATACCAGTTCCGCAATGGCCGCGATGGCTACCGCTGGGAGGGTGAGGCGTGGACGGGCGACCTCAACCGCCTCGTGTTCCGCAGCAAGGGCGAAGGCAGCATCGGGCAACGCCTCGATAGCGCAGAACTTCAAGGCCTCTACAGCCGTGCGCTCGGCCCGTGGTGGAACCTTCAGGTCGGTGTCCGGCAGGACATCCGTCCGACCCCCGCCCGTAGCTATGCCACCATCGGCGTTGAG
>JAYTHT010000372.1:0-1143 GCA_043732365.1 Novosphingobium sp.
CTGAAGATGGGCACAGTGGCCCTGGACGGGACCAAGATCCACGCCAACGCCAGCCGCCACAGCGCGCTGTCGTATGAGCGCGCGGGCCAGATCGAGGCGCAGTTGCAGGCCGAAGTGGCTGAACTGATGGCCCGCGCCGAGGCGGTCGATCAGGCGGATGTGCCGGATGGGATGCAGATCCCCGAGGAGTTGGCGCGGCGCGAGAAGCGTCTGGCGGCGATTGCCCGTGCGAGGGCCACGATCGAGGCGCGGGCGAAGGAGCGCCATGCGCGCGCGCAGGCCGAGCATGACGCCCACATGGCCGCGCGTGCGGCCAAGACGGCGGCCACCGGCAAGAAGCCTGGCGGCCGCGTGCCACACCCGCCGGCCGAGGGACCGCTTTCCACCGATCAGGTCAATCTGACGGATGAGGAAAGCCGCATCATGCCCGTGGCGGGCGGCGGGTTCGAGCAGTGCTACAACGCGCAGGCGGTCGTGGCGGTTGGCAGCCTGTTGGTGATCGCGGCCGATGTGGTGCAGGCGCCCAACGATAAGCAGCAATTGGTGCCGATGCTGGGCAAGATCACCGCTCTACCGGACGCCTTGGGCAAAATTGGCGCGTTGCTGGCGGATCACGGCTATTTCAGCGAAGGCAACGTGAACGCCTGTGCTGCGGCGGGGATCGAGCCGGTGATCGCGATGGGACGCGAGGCGCATCATCCATCGCTCGCCGCGCGTTTTGCAGAGCCGCCGCCATCGCCGAAGAACCCCACGCCACTCGACGCGATGGCCCACCGCCTCAAGACGCCTGAAGGCAAGAAGCGCTACGCCTTGCGCAAGCAGACGCCCGAGCCGGTGTTCGGCATCATTAAGTCAGTGCTGGGATTCCGCCAGTTCCTGCTGCGTGGGCTTGACCAGGTCCGCAGCGAGTGGAGCCTGGTGACCATAGCCTGGAACATGAAACGGATGTTTGTCCTGGGCGGTGCGATATGAAGCGGGATCGCGCCGTTCGGCCCCAAACCTGGGTCAACTGGCGTGGCAGAGAGCGCGGTACTGCCGCAACGTGCCGGTCGCGACAGGCAAAGACGACAACGTCCATGATGCCCTTGCCGGAAAACCAGCCTCAGCCTCGATCGGAAATCTCCTGGGCCTTCACTCCGACAG
>JAYTHT010000373.1:0-1141 GCA_043732365.1 Novosphingobium sp.
ATTGCCGACGCGTATTTTGCGGATTTTGACGCAGGCGGCGGAGAAACAGCATGGCGCGACCTGGGGTTGCGCATCGACGGACCGGCGGCGGCACGTTTAACAGGCTATTTCGACACATTGTTCGCGTGGACACACACCCCAAAAGCCAAGATGCGCGACCTGCGCCAGGCGCTGGGTCGATGGAGCAACCCCGTTGGTAGCGTGCGCTGGCTGCACGGCGGACCGCTTCGCCGTCTCTCCCCGTGGTTGCGGACGATCCGCGACGATTTGCTGCGTGCGAACGATGCGTCGCTTGTTACGGCCTATTTTGCACCGACACCACGCTTCACGCGATTGATCGACCGGGTGGCGCAACGCGGACGTGCGCGGGTTATGACGGCCGGAAAAACCGACAATGCGGCAACCATTGCCGCGGCCCGCTTCACATTTCCCGGTTTGTTACGCAAAGGCACCAGAGTATTCGAGTATGCACCCTGTCGATTGCACACTAAGCTCTACGTGATTGATCATATTGTCTACATCGGCAGCGCCAACTTCGACCCGCGCAGTCTGTTCCTCAATCTGGAAATCATGCTGCGCATCGACAGCGCCGCCTTTTCCGATGCGATGCGTCTTTACATCGATGGCGAGTTGGCCCGTGCATGCGAGCGCCATATCGTCGAGTTCAGCGGAATCGGCAGTGTACCCGACCGGGTCCGTAACGCCATCTGTTACTTCCTGGTCGCCGTCCTCGACCCCAGCATGACGCGGCGCCTCCATATTTGGATCGACTAGCACGCGGTTCCCGGCCTAACGGTCGAAACATGCCGTCTCTTGCCTCTTTGAAGATTGCGCGGCCCAAACTGACCAGGCCCCGAATTGAACGCGATTTCGCATTGCTGTTTATGGTCATGCTGGTGATCGGCGCGGGTAATACGGCTTTGCAGTCGGTGATGCCGGCAATCGGACGATCGCTGAAGATCCACGACAACGTCATCGCCGTCGCCTTTTCGGTGTCTGCGCTGGTCTGGGTCATCGCCGCGCCGATCTGGGCACGAAAATCCGACCATACCGGCCGGCGGCGAATGGTCCTGGTCGGACTGGCAGGTTTTTCGGTTTCCGTGCTTCTTTGCGCCGTGTTTCTCACTGCCGGTATTAACGG
>JAYTHT010000374.1:0-4119 GCA_043732365.1 Novosphingobium sp.
TCTGACAGGATCGCGCGCGCTTCGCCCAGCACCGGGCCGACTTCGATCACCGAACTGGATGGCAGCGCGCGGACCAGGCCCGACAGGATTGCGCGGCGAACGGGCGCGGTCTTGGCCGCGCCGGGCAGTTCGATCGTCCCGGCCAGGCTGTGCGGCGCATCCGCAATCGCATTGGGGCTGAACACCAACACATAGTTAAAGCCGAAACTGTCCCAATCGATCCGGCGGAACGAGGCGATCGTCGCGCTGCGTTCGACCCCGAGCAGCGATATCGTCAGCCGATCGCCCACATGCAGATCCAGCGTTTTTGCCAATTTATCATCGACCGACACTTCCGGCGGCCCGGTATAGTGTCGTGGCCACCATTGCCCGGCCGTCAGCACATTGCCCTGTGGCACGTCATCGGAAAACGTCAGCCCGCGATCACCACGCAGCGCCCAGGCATCGTCGGGGATCGATTTGAGATCGGCGACACGGGTCATATGCGCCGCCGGGCCATAGGCCAGGATGGATCCGCGCATCGCCGGCACCGCGCGGACCACCGCGCCCGGCGCAATGCCTGCCACGATGCTGCGAAACTGCGCCTCTTTTGCAGTGGGCACGTCGAGCACGAAATAGTCGGGCGCGCGCGCCGGCACGCGCCGCGCGATATTGCCGTCGAGGCTGGTTTCCACGCCTGCCAGCACGACAAACGCGGCCAGCGCAAAGCCGAGCGCGACCACGAGCGCGGGGGTCTGCGAACCGGGCCGGTGCAAATTGGCCAGCGCCATGCGTGCGATCGTGCCGCGCGGACGGCGCACGCGCGCCGCCAGCCAGGTCAGACCCCAGCCCAGCATCCCCAGCAGCGCAAACAACGCCGCCGCGCCGCCCAGAAAACCCAGCGCCAGCAAAGGTTGCGGCGCAGGGATCACCGCCAGCGCGACAATCCCCAACAGTCCGCCACCCACCGGGATCAGCGCCCGCCGCCAGGGCAGCGTCAGCGGCGAAACGCGCGCGCGCAACAGCGCCATCGCGGGAAAACTGCGCGCGCGCAGCAGGGGCGGCGCGGCAAACGTCATTGCAATCAGCAGGCCTTGCGCCGCAGCGGTGCCCAGCGCCATGGGATCGACCACCAACCCGGTCGCCACCGGCAGCACCCCGCGCAACGCCAGCCCGATCAGCGGCGTCGCCAGTAGTCCGATGGTCAGCCCGATGACAATTGCCAACCCGCTGGCGGTGGCAATCTGCAGCGCAAATATCCGCGTGATATCGCCGCTCGTCGCGCCCAGGATTTTCAGCGTGGCGATCGTGCCGCGTCGCGCATCGAGAAACCCGGTGACGCCATTGCCGATCCCGATCCCGGCGATCGCCAGCGCGGCCAGTGCGACCAGCAACAGAAACTGCCCCAGGCGCGACACGAACCGGTCCAGACCCGGCGAAGCACGATCACGCGTGCGAAATTCAAATCCGGACGAGGGGAAGCCCGCCTTGAACGCATCGATCGCGGCCTGCGGTGTGGCGCCGGGTGCCATGCGCACCCGGTATTTGAATTTCGCCATCGCGCCGGTTGATACCAGCCCGGTCTGCGCCAGCGCGGCGGTGCCGATGATCACCGTGGGGCCGAGCGCAAAGCCTTCGCCCAGCCGGTCGGGCTCATCGCCGATCACCCCGCCGATCACCAGATCCGCCGCGCCAATCAGGAGATGATCGCCGGGCCCGACGCCCAATCGGTCGGCGACACCCGGCGCAATCCATGCCTGATTGCCCAGTGGCGCGCCTGCGCTGCGGTCGGCCTTAGCCAAAGTGAACGCGCCGTACAGCGGCCAGTGGGAATCTACTGCTTTCAATTCGATCGGTACGGCAGTGTCGCTGCCTGCTTTGCCTGCCCCCGATTTGCGTGCCATGGCCTGCATCCGCACTCCGGCAGATATCTGGCCGACGCGGGCGATGGCGGCATATTCGCGTGCGCTGGCGGGCCGCGCGGCGACGGTGAATTCGACATCGCCGCCCAACATCGTGCGTCCGCGTGCGGTCAGTTCATGATTGATCGCGCCCGTTAACGTGCCGATCGCCGCCAAGGCCGCCGCACCCAGCACCAGACACGCGACCAGCAGACGCAGGCCCTTGAAACGCCAGTCGAGCCCGCGCCGGGCCATGCGCCAGGCCATTTGCCACGACAGGCGTGGCCCCGATTTACTCATGCGCTGGCCTCTCATGCGCTAGTTTGATCGCTGACCATGCGCCCGTCTTCCAACCGCACAATCCGGCGACAGCGCTGCGCCAACGCTTCGTCGTGGGTGACCATGACCAATGTCGCGCCCGCCGCCGCCGCCCGCGCAAACAACAGATCGGCCACCGCAGTGCCGGTGGTGTGATCCAGATTACCAGTCGGCTCATCGGCGAACAGGATTGCCGGCGCGGGGGCCAGGGCGCGGGCAATCGCGACGCGCTGTTGCTCGCCGCCAGACAATTGCGCGGGATAATGGTTCAGCCGATGGCCCAGGCCGACCGCGACCAGCTCCGCCTGCGCCAGTTCCATTGCGTTGGCGCGCCCGGCCAGTTCCAGAGGCGTGGCGACATTTTCGAGCGCTGTCATCGTCGGCAACAAGTGAAACGCCTGGAGAATGATGCCGATCCGCCCGCGCCGCGCGGTGGCCAGACCGTCTTCGTCGAGCGACGAGAAATCCTGCCCCGCGACATGCAACGTGCCGCTGTCCGCGCGTTCCAGCCCCGACAGCACCGACAGCAGCGATGACTTGCCCGACCCGGATGGGCCGAGCAGTGCCACGGTCTCTCCGGCCGCGACGGACAAATCGATGCCATCGAGCACGGTCACGCGCCCATCGCCTTCGCCGAGCGCGAGTGTAAGGGTTTGGGCTTGGATGATGGGGGTGATACTGGAAGGGGTGATAATAAGGGGGGTGCTTGTCACCGAGCCTGACTGACATAGATAGGCCATACCCTCAAGCCTCCCGAAAAGTGCGCCCATGCGAATTCTGGTTTTGACTGTCGGATTATTGGCTCTTGCACTGGCGGGTTGTGGCCATGCGCCCGGCGCGAAAGGCAACGATGCGCAGGATTCCGGCCCAGCACCCGGCATGGTGGGAGAGGCCGATGGCGCATCGATACAGGCGCGTGCCGTGGTGCCTGCTGATGCGCCGGTGATCCTGGCATTTGGCGACAGCTTGTATGCCGGATACCGGCTTGATCCCAACGACAGCTACCCTGCGCAATTGGAGGCCGCGCTGAATGCCGCAGGCGTGCCGGCGCGGGTGATCAACGGCGGGGTTTCGGGCGATACGACTGCGGCGGCGTTGCAACGGCTGGCATTCACGCTCGACAATCAGCCGAAAAAACCGGTGCTCGTGATGGTCGGGCTGGGCGGCAACGACATGCTGCGCGGGCTGCCCCCCGCCGACACCCGCGCCAATATGGCGGCGATTGTGTCGGGGATAGAGGCGCGGCATATTCCCGTGCTGCTGACCGGGATGCTCGCCGGACACAACCTGGGCCCCGACTATGGTCGCGCGTTCAACCCGATCTGGCCGCAACTGGCGCGCGAACATCACGCTGCGCTGGTGCCGTTTTTCCTGCAGGCGATCGTCGGCAACAGTGCGTTGCAACTGGACGACCACATCCACCCCAACCGCGCAGGCGTGGCCGCAATCGTGCGTGCAACCGAACCAGCGGTTGCGGCTGCCCTAAAGGCTGCGGAGCACCAGGGGCCCCACCACAAACCCTAAACTCGCTGCACCTGACCATCGGCGACGTGCCAGAACGCGGACGGCGCGGGCAAGTCGGCAAAAGGCGCGGGTTCGGTGCCGGTCATCCACACTTGCGCGCCCGATGCGGCCAGCCGGGCGTATAGCGCGGTGCGGCGGACAGGGTCGAGATGCGCGGCGATTTCGTCGAGCAGCAACAGGCGCGGGCGCGCGCCGGGCCCGTTCAATTCCGGGTTCAATACCGGGTTCGATTCAAGGTCCAGTTCGGCATGCGCAAGCACGATGCTGATCAACATCGCCTTTTGTTCGCCGGTCGAACACTGCGCGGCGGGCACCGCCTTGGCGGCCATGGTCACGGCCAGGTCGTCGCGGTGCGGGCCAGTCAAAGTCCGTCCGGCGGTGCGGTCACGGCGGCGAT
>JAYTHT010000375.1:0-1136 GCA_043732365.1 Novosphingobium sp.
TAGCGTGGGTGCTGTGACCCGCGCCAACGCTTCGGCCCCGGCAAGGTCGGGCCGTCCTCCGCGCGAAACGACTGCGGCAATGCGGCCATCCCCTGAAGCCGCGCGCAAGGCGGCGGCGGCGCCGGTGCTCGCGCCGAAATAGCAGGGCCGCAGATCCACCGTTTCCGCTTGGTCCGCTGCCCAGTCCGCCGCTCTCCGCAACCGCCGGGCGAGCAAGCCAATGTCAAATACATTGCGGCGGTCCATCTCCTCTTGCGGGGTGAGAAGGTCGAGCAGCAGGGTCGCCAGACCTGCATCGCGCAGACAGCCGGCAACATGGTTGTTGCGCGGGCTCAACCTGCCGCTGCCGCTGCCATGGGCGAAGATAACGATGCCCTTTGCCTCTGCCGGCACGCCAAGAATGGCAAGCAGCGACGGCGTGCCAGGCAGGCATATTTCCTGCAAAGCCCCGGTGACTTTGGCTGCGGTCATAGCCCGAATGGCTTGGTCTTGGACGCACCATATGGCAGCTCTGTCCCAAGCGGATTGACCGCGCGGGTTTCCTCGAACCAGCCATAGGCGTCAAATTGATCCGCATGCTTCGCTTCGCCCAGCACGACGATCCATCCGTCGCCGAAGCGATTGAACGTATCGGCAAAGTCCGGTGTTTCGGCAGGAGGCCACCTTCGGGCAGGGCGCCATTCGGAAACAGGATCGGTCATGGCTCGGTCTCCCCTTTGCGCTGCGCACTCGGGATGTTCATCTCACATGGACGAGGATCACATCGATTACGCCATCCGTGGCGTAGCCAACGAAATACTTGGCAATTTCCGTCCGCAGCCAGTGCGCAACACCGACCGCACAATGCTTGCGCAGATCGCTAAGCGCTTACGCTGGTGCAACGACAACAATCGCGCCCTGCTCATGTTCCGTCGGACTATTGAGAATATCGGCCGCATTCAACGACAGTTTGGGCACGGCCCAGATATAATCTTGGCCTCTCGACCCGTCGCGATGATGCTGTTCAAGGTTATCCAACGGGTCCTGGCGTTGCCGCCCGCACGATCGGCAGCCACGCCTATGGTGAGAGCGAACAGCGCGTTCCTGCCGCCGGCGGTGTCTGCGGGTTGCACAACCGGCGCATGGAAATCACATAC
>JAYTHT010000376.1:0-4103 GCA_043732365.1 Novosphingobium sp.
CCGCCGCGCCATCACATCATCGCGAACCGATTCCGCAAAATTGGCGCAAGCGACCGCGCTGATCACGCCCATGCACCCACGCGCATCGCCGCCGGTTTGCAGCGCCAGCGCGCCACGCAAAAACCGTTCGGCGACGCCCTTGGCAGTCGGCGCCTGGAGCGCAGTGTGGACATAGGCCAGCTTGTCGCGCTCGTACAAGTCCAACGCTTTTGAAAATAACGATTCCTTGTTGCCGAAACAGGCATAAAGACTGGGCTTTGTAATCCCCATCGCCTCAGTCAGTTCGGCCATGGAGGCGCCTTCGTAACCGCGCGACCAGAACACCATCAGCGCAGCGGCCAGCGCAGCATCAGGACAGAATTGCCGGGGACGCCCACGCGATGGCGCGGCGCATTCAGCCACCTCCAATGTCAGATCGCTTTTCATACCGGTCGGTACATAGTGCTTTGTGTTCTGCACGTCCAGTTGGGAGTCACAAATACTAAAAGGCGCAACGCCCGCAAGACGACAGGCGCGCGGCAGGATCAACCAGCCAGCCAGTGCTTTGCCAGCGCAATGTGCAAACGGATTCCCGTTTCCAGCACATCGTCGTTGAAATCGTAATGCGGATTGTGCAGCGGCGCGGGATCGTTGCCTTTGCCCTGCCCCAGCCAGATATATGCGCCTGGCCGCTGTTGCAGCATGAACGAGAAATCCTCTGACGTGGCGGCCGGTTCGGGCGCGCGGTGGGCTTTGCCAACGGTGGCGGCGATCAGCAGCACATCCTCGGCAGCGTCGGCGTCATTGATCGTCGCGGGGTAATAGCGGCTGTATTCGATCGCGCAGGACACTTCGAACCCCGCCTCGATCCCGCGCAGCATCTGGCGTATGCGTTCCTCGATGCGGTTCTGCACCGCAGGATCGAATGTGCGCACAGTGCCGGTCACGCTGACATTGGACGGGATCACGTTGTGGGTGTCGCCACCATGGATCTGCGTGACCGACAGCACAGCCGCCGACGATGACGCGACATTGCGCGCGATAATCGTGTTAAGCTGCTGAACCAGGGTAGCGGCGGCGAGCAACGCGTCGCTGGTTTCGTGCGGCAGCGCGGCATGACCGCCCTTGCCGGTCACGGTGATCCGGAATTTGTCTGCCGCGCCCATGATTGCGCCGGCGCGCGTGGCGATCACACCCGCCGGCAATGCCGGCCAATTGTGCAAGGCATAGATCCGGTCGCATGGGAAGCGGTCGAACAGACCATCCTCGATCATGGCCCGCGCGCCGCCCTGGCCTTCTTCGGCGGGCTGAAAGATGAAATGGATCGCGCCCGAAAAATCACGCGTCTGCGCCATGGCTTGTGCCGCACCCAGCAGCATCGCGACATGCCCGTCATGGCCACAGCCATGAAAACTGCCTGGCGTAAGGCTGGCCCAAGGCAGATTGGTTTGTTCGTCAAACGGCAACGCGTCCATGTCGGCGCGCAGGCCGACGCAGCGCGTGCCGTCCCCTACGCGCAACACCCCGACAACACCCGTACCGCCAATGCCCTCATGCACATCCAGCCCTGCATCGGTAAGCACTTGGGCGATGCGCGCGGCAGTGCGAAATTCGGCAAAGCCCAGTTCGGGATGCGCATGAATATCACGCCGCAACGTGGTCAGCGGGCCGACGAGTTCAGACAGGTCTTGCATCGAAGGCGCCTTTGGTTGGGGTTGCCAAACAGGTTCTGGTCAAACCTGTTCTGTATCGGAAAATGCTGGTTGGTGAACAGGGACTGCCGATCCCAGCGGCATAACATGCCGCGCGTCTCAAATCACCCCGGCGTCGCGCAACCGGCCCGGAGCGGCGGCAGATACCGGCGGTCCGCCGTGCTGCACTTGCAGCCGGACATGCGCTTGCCGGCATGGCGGTGGCCGGCAAAGGAGTCGCCGATGTGGCCCGCCAGGACGCTGTTGTGTATCGTGCGCCAGTTGCAGTGCAGCCAGTCACGCCAAAAGGGTTGCCGGAGTTGCCAATCCATCCTCATCGTGGTCAGGCCGAAATACATCAGCGCGGCGTTGCGCATACCCAACCCGACCGACAACAGTCACACGCGGCGCGGTGGTGGTCACCGTCAACGCACCAACAGCGCCCTTTTTCCGGCTTCACGCAGCGCCGCCTCGACCTGGTCCGCCGCGATTCCGCCACTTGGCCCGCCATCGGACCCGCCCCAATGCTTGAACGCGACAAGGTCCGCCACACTGCGCGTGCCGTCGGCAGCGACCAACAGTTCGCGCAGATCGGCTTGTTCGATCCGCATGTTGCGATATGCGAGCGTCACGATCTCGTCTTCGCCTTCGCGCAGCAAATAGCGGATCCAGCCGGCGGTTTCGGGTCGTTCGCCCGGGACCAGCGCAAATGGCTCTGGCTCCAGATGCAGCCTGACCAGCCATTTTTCATACAGTCCCAACAGAATCTGGCGCTGCGCGTCAGTGCGCGCGATATCGCTGACCGGGCGCCGTGCCGGCCAGGCATTGGCCAGCTCTTCCATGGCTTCTGTCATCGCGGCGTCGGCAACCGTGAAACAATCATCTCCGGTCTTGAATTCGCCGCTTTCCAGCACGGCAAGCTGCGCACTGACCCACAAGCCGTCCAGCAGTGCCGGATCAAGCTGCCGCTCTGGCCGGACTTCGGCGCGCACCAGCAATGTCGCGCGAAACCAGCAGAATTCGAGATAATCGCGCATTTGCGCCAACTGGACGACTTCAGCTTCGGCATCTGCCACCGCGCCTGAATCGCGGTTCAGAAACCCATCGAATCCCCGGTTGCGGCCACCATCGGTCAAAAAGCGCAATCCGACTTGCGCAGCCGCGCCCACCACATCGGTCAGTTTGTGAGGGGTGTAGGTGCCCCCCAATTCGTCGTGAAACAGCACCGATGCCGGGCGGTCGGCCATATTCGCCGCCTGCATCCGGATGCCCGCCACCAGCGGATCATCATCGGCGCGCGGCGTGCCATATTCGTGCAGCGCCGCAAACGCTGCCGAAATGCGGTCCTGCGGATCATCGATACCTGCCAGCGCATGCAGCAACATTTCGCGCAGGATCAGGCGCACATGCCCGCCAGGCATAGCGTTGTAACTGACAAAGGCGACCCCGCGCGGCGACAGCACATGCGCGATCAGATCCAGCAAGGCCTGACGCACCGGTTCAGGCACCCAGGCATAGACGCCATGCGCAATCACATAGTCGAACGATTGCGCCGCATAGTGCGACCGCGCCTCCAGAATATCGATGACATCGAGCGAAAGATTGGGGCACTGGTCGCCCGCCAATTGCCGACCACGCGCGATCGCGCTGGGTGCCAGGTCAAACCCGGCGCACTGGCTGCCGGGATACGTCGCGGCAAATGCGATCAGGCCCAGACACGTCCCGCCCCCGATTTCCAACACCCGCGCCGCGTTCATCGGTACGGGGTCAAGCCCTGCCAACCGCGCCGCGACCGCCAGGCGTTCAGGATGCGTTGGCGGATGCACAATCGATGGATACGTGACTGTATCGTACGGAGTGGGTTCGGACTGCGTGGGTTCGGGCTGCGTGGGTTGGGGCGGGGTGGAATGGTTGGTGCTGTCCATGGCTAAATGATCGGTGCCCTTCGGTCCATTATTTACAGGAAAGGCGCACAACGTCGCCGTGTTGGGTAAATCGGCAGACATTGACACGCGCCGTGATCGCCAGATACGCCTTACCCACTTTGGCATATTCGCATTCCAGCGATACTTGCCCGCCGCGTTGGTAAATGTACCGCACGCGCCAGACCACAGCGATGTCGTGTCCGCGCGCGGGCAAGTCGTCTCCGCGCAAAATAGCAATGTCTTGTGGCGGACCATCCAGCACCTGGCCATTGCGCAAAGGCTGCCCCAACAATCGCGCCGGGCACTCCAGCACTCTGCGGGCCTCGTGACCGGACTGCGCCAAGGCCGGTGTCGCGCATGAAACCGGCCCTGCAACCGCCAACACGCAGAACGCCAGTAAGCGCGCCACAACCAGCCTCGATCTATTCAACCACCGAAAAACCCACAGGATCGTTCGATCGGCCTTTGGCGCCGACACGCAGGGGCCGTCGGCCGATCGCTTTCCCAT
>JAYTHT010000377.1:0-4102 GCA_043732365.1 Novosphingobium sp.
CAGCAACAGTTCAAGCCGCATTGCGATCATCATCAGCACGCCGGATTCTACCACGACGATAAAACCATGAAGCGCGACCCGGCCAAAATCACCCGCCCCGCCAAATACCCCGGACCCGCCAAACACCAGCACCGGCGCGAACCAATTCAGCGCCACGTGATGGACGGCGGTGACCACCGCTGCGGCCATGACCGGACGCCAGTCGGCAAGTACCGAAAGCACCGCGATCGCTGCAAAAAATGTCATGTGCAGATCGATGACATACGCCGAAGCGTTCCATTGATAAACCATCACCGCGCAAAACAGCGGAAACGTCGCGCCCAGCGCGATGCGCGTCGCCGCGTCGGTGGTCGACCTTACCGCCGCCAGCGTGGGAAACAACGCCAGCGCCAGCGCCATCATCGGCGGCAGGTACCCCGTCCCGGCAATGGGCGCGGACACCACTGTCACCAGCACGACCAACCAGCCCAGCCCGGCGAGAATCCGCACACCCTGAAGGCGCAGCGATGCCAGTTCGTCCATAGCGTTCGGAATCCCTTGTTGTGTCATTTTGAAGCCAGCGGTCTGGTAGAACAAAGCAAAGCCGGCGCGCCCACCGGCATCACGCCCGCGCGCAACAGCGCGATGATCGGCACTTCGCCATCAATCCGCACCAGCACGCTACCCGCGATCCAGCCGGACCGCAGCACCTTGATCCCGTGCCCGTCCGCGTAATGGATCAACGTGGCCACGCTGTGCGGAACGACCGGGATCAACAGAACCGCGCCACCGGCGCGCGGCATGCCCAGGCACACCGCAAAAATCGCCAGGCCCAGACATAGCTGCGCCAACGCCAGACGCACCCTTGGTTCCGGATTTACCGGGTCATCTGAACAATCATCCAGCGCAAGTATGGGAACAGGATCCAGCATCACCTGTCGAGGTGTGCCAGACAAAGCCGAATATACACTGACGTCTGCCATGCGTAGAATTGCGCAAATGGTTATTCTGCGCGCGCCAGCGTCCATGCTCCGACGACCGGCGCCTGATCGGGGCCGATCTGACGTGCCATCAGTTCAATCACTCTAACCCCGGTGCCAGCGGCGGAAAGATCATCCGGCGCCGTGCCGAGACGCAGCGGCGCGGACACCGCCAGCCGGCGCCCATCGCCCCACACTTCGAACTGCACCGCCGCCACGCACCCCACCATGACATGATCGAGGCACAATATTCGATTGCGTAGATCAGACGACGTGGTCTGACCGATTATGCCCTTGAAGCAATGAATGCGCGCCAGCCGCCCAGGTGTGTAATATCCACAGCACCGGTCAACGCGCGCGGTTCTGCGACGAAGCCCTTGACCATGGTGCCGTCGGCCAGAGTCACGGTGCCGATCGCAAGCGGCGGTGGGACTTCGGAGACGAAGCTGCCGAATGCGGCCATGTCGAGCTCATAGACTTCGACTGCGATCGCGGCGCCGCTGGCGTCGTGGATCAGCGCGGGTTTTGGCGGAACGCTGTCGGCCATTGCATACAGCCGATAATTGGGCGCGGTCGCCGTCGTGGCGATGTGACGCGCGTTGCGCGACGTCAATTGCCAATGCAGCGGCATGCCTTCGAGATGGGCGCCGACAACGGCGAGATGGACGGTTTCCATATGGGTCTCCAGATCATGCGGGGCCAGATCTTGTTGGGGTCTGGGATAAGGGTCATCGGCAAGCCAGCGATCGGCAAGATCGATCAGCGCGCGGTCGGTCCACGCCGGGCCGATCAGCGTGACGCCAAAGCCGGTGCCATTGCGCCGCCAGCCCGCCGGAATGGCAATCGCGGCCATATCGAGCAAGTTCACGAAATTGGTATAAAGCCCCAGATTGCTGTTGAGCGCGATCGGCGCGGCGCGCATTTCTGCCAGGCGATAAATCGTCGGCGTGGTCGGCAGGCACAGCACGTCAATGTCGCCCCACATCGCGTCGGACTGCTGCTTCAATTCGGCCAGGCGATAGATGCCCTGGAACACTTCGACCGCGCTGCGCCCCTGCCCGCCCTCGATAATCGTGCGCACGACCGGGTCGATGCTGTCGGCGTTGGTCGCCAGAAAGCCGGCCATCGCGGCGGTGCGTTCGGCGACCCACGGCCCGTCGTACAACAGCCGCGCCGCCTCTGACAGCGGGGTGAGGTCGATTTCAACCAGGGTCGCGCCCATCGCGACCAGCCGATCGAGCGCCAAGGCATACAGGCGTTCGGCGGCCAGATCGCCCAGAAATTGGCGTTGATGGGGCAGTGGCACGCCGATGCGTGACAGCGTGACCGGCTGATCTTTGCCAGTGCGCGACCATGGGTCGGCGGCATCGCCGCCCGCCACGACCGTATCGACCAATGCGGCATCGGCGGCAGTGTGCGTAAACACCGTGATGCAATCGATCGAGCGGCACGCCGGGACCAGCCCGGCATTGGTCCAGCGGCCTTTGGTCGGTTTGAACCCGATCAGCCCGTTGAACGCCGCCGGCACCCGGCCCGATCCGGCGGTATCGGTGCCCAGTGCAATCGGCACCAGCCCGGCTGCGACCGCGACCGCCGAGCCAGAGCTGGATCCGCCGCTGACATAGGCGCGATTGGTAACGCAAGCCGGCGCGCCATGCGGGCTGCGCGTGCCATTGAGCCCGGTGGCAAACTGGTCGAGATTGGTCTTGCCCACCGGCACCGCGCCCGCCGCGATCAGCCGCGCGACGACACCTGCCGATATTGCCGGGTCATAAGCAAAATCTGGGCAGCCCGCGGTTGTCGGCGCGCCTGCCAGATCGATATTATCCTTGATCGCAAAGGGCACGCCTGCCAGCGCCAGCACTTCGCCCGCGGCAATCCGCGCATCGACGGCGCGCGCCATGGCCAGCACCGTCGCATCGGGCAGGCGGTGGATCCACACCGCCGGCTGGATCGCGGCGTACGCCGCGATCCGCGCCAAAGTCATGTGCGCGATGGTTTCGGCGCAGAACTGTCCTGCCTGGACTCCATGCGCGATTGCAGTGGCGGTTGTTGGCTGGGTCATGCGGGTTCAATCGCGAGCATGGCGGCACCGGGCTGAATCACTTGTCCTTCGCTGACATAGACGCGGCGCACGACCCCGGCGGCGGGGCTGGGCACCGGACATTCCATTTTCATCGCCTCGATCACCGCGATCGGTTCGCCCAAAGCGACGGTACGCCCTTCGCTGGCGAGCATTTTCCACACACTGCCGCCAAACGGCGCTTCGACCAGTTCGGACCCCGCAGGCAAGTCGATCGCGACCGCATCATCGCCCGCGCCGCTACCGGCATCGACGAGCGCGGCGACGCGGTCGAATTCGCCGCTGTCCTGCCAGCGCGCCCGTTCGGCATCGAACGCCGCCTGACGCGTTTGCTGGAATGCGGCGATACTGTCCGCGTGCGTGGATTGAAACGCGCGGTAATCAGACAGACGAAATTCGCCCTCATCGATCTGGATCGCGCGCCGGCCGAGCGGGAAATCGCGGCGCCATTGCGTCAATTCGTCATGGCTGACCGGGAAGAATTTGATCCGGTCGAAAAAGCGCAACAGCCACGGCTTCCCATCGCGGAACGCATCGGTCTGGCGAAACGTGTTCCACACCTGGATGGTGCGCCCAAACAACTGATATCCGCCCGGCCCCTCCATGCCATAAATGCACATATACGCGCCGCCGATGCCGACCACATTGGGCGGGGTCCAGGTCCGCGCGGGATTGTATTTGGTCGTGACAAGTCTGTGGCGCGGGTCGACCGGCGTGGCGAGTGGCGCCCCCAGATAGACATCGCCCAGCCCGAGCACGAGGTAATCGGCATCAAACACGATCCGTTTGACATCGTCCGCCGATTCCAGCCCGTTGACGCGGCGGATGAATTCGATGTTGTCGGGGCACCACGGCGCGTCGTCGCGCACCGCGCTGATATATTTGTCGATTGTCTGATAAATCGCCGGGTCCGCCCACGACAGCGGCAGATGTACCACGCGCGACGGGATCACAAAATCGTCGAGCCCGCCCAGCCGTTCCTCGGCCCCGATCAGCGCATCCATCAGGGTGGTCTGGCTCAACTGGCGTGCATCATAATGGATCTGAACCGAACGCACCC